>DATGVY010000287.1:0-23517 GCA_035299845.1 Streptosporangiaceae bacterium | reverse complement strand
GGCGATGACGGCCGGAACGGCGAGCAATCCGCCGTAGATGAAAAACGGCGCACGCAGGGACCAGGCGGCGACGAGCCCGCCGATCGCCGGCCCGCTGATCCCGCCGATGAGGAACCCGCCAGAGAACAGGCCGCTGGCGCGGCCTCGCTGCTCGCTGGGCACGCTGCCGAGCAGCAGGGTCTGGGCGCTGACACCGAACATCGCCGAGCCGAGGCCGCCGACCCCGCGCAGGACGATGAGCTGCGTGAACGACCCGGAGAATCCGGCGAGAATGCTGCTCACCGCGACGATGGCGATGCCGGCTGCCATCACCAGGTACTCACCGAACCGGTCCACCAGGCGGCCGGACGGCAGCGCCCCCACCACGCGCATCAGGGCGAACGCGCTGATCACGCTGGCGGCAGCCGCGGTGCTCACGCCGAAATGACGGGCGAACGCCGGGATGCCCGGCGCGACGATCCCGAACCCGAGCGCGACCGTGAACGATACCGCGGTGAGGACTGCCACTTCGCGCGGCAGGTCACGGAACGGTCCGTGATGAGGGCGAGGCACCCAAGGCAGTCTGCCAGGCAAGCGTGCCCGGCCTCCCAGCCGCGCGCCCCCGCCGCGCCGAGTCCGGGGTCCAGGCGTCCGGCGATCTCCTGCCGCGGATGCGCCGGCCTGGAGGTAACCGCCATCCTCGGCGCGGTCAATGTGACGACCTGCTGTGCCGTCCGCGACATCGACAGCAAAGGACGGCCGCCCTTGGCACTGTGCGGCTACCCGGCCCCGGCGCTGTTCATGCCACTCGCTGCGACGGGATTGGCGTTCCTGACCGGAGTGCCGAAGATCGCCATGGCAATGGCCGGCATCTCGGCCGGCTGGGCCGCTTGCACCCGGCACGGCGTGGCTACCTCGGCGTGACCCGCCGGTCCTGCTGCGGCCTCGGCAGGCTGGCCGCGGGCACCGTCCCTGGCAGCAGCAGCTCGAAGGCCGAGCCCTTGCCCACCGTGCTCCGGACCTGAACGGAGCCATGATGGGCTTCGGCGATAGCCTTCACCACCGCCAGCCCGAGGCCGAACCCGCCGACGTCCCGGCCGCGTCCTGCGTCGATCCTGGAGAACCGGCCAAAGATCCGCCCCAGGTCGGCGGCCGGGATGCCGGAGCCGGAGTCGGCCACGGTGAGGACGACCTTGTCGCCTTCAGACCGGGCGCTCAGCTCGATGGTGCCGTCGGCGTCGGTGTGATCGACCGCGTTCTCGATCAGCGCATCCAGGGCCAGCGTCAGCCTGTCCCCGTCGGCTCGCACGCTGACGTCAGCCAGTGTGCCGAGCGACCACCGCCGGGGCGTCTGGCTCCACCGGTGCAGCGTCTCCACCATGAGCTCGGCGACGTCCACCGGCGCCGAGCGCAGGAAGTCCGGGCCGTCCGTGGATGCCAGCAGCAGCAGCCGGTTGGCAAGGCGCCGCATCCTCAGCAGCTCGTCAACGGCCACCCGGGCGTCCTTGGCGATCGCCCCGTCGGCCGCGTGCTCGATGAGCTCGGCGTGGCCAAGGGCAATGGTGATCGGCGTTCCCAGCTCGTGCGAGACGTCCTGCAGGAACTGACGCTGCTGGTCGAGCAGGAGCAGGTTGTGCTCGGAGACGCGCCGCATTTCCTCCATGGCCCCAGCCCGCCTGCGCGCATGCCAGACCATGATCACGAACATCATGGCCAGCAACGGGACCTCCGCCAGGTAGTCCAGGTCCTGTTCCCCTCTGATGACCTGCCAACCGATGAGGCCGCCGGTGGCCAGCGTCACGACCGCGACGGTGAGGAGCGTGGATCCCAGGCGCCACAGGCGGGCGCCGTAGATAGCGGTCAGGCTGACCCAGATGATCAGGAACGGGACCGTCTGCCAGGCCGGCACGAGGCGCATGGCGATCAGGTTCAGCCCGACGAAGGCCACCCAGGCGATGTCCACCCCGTAGGAACGGGCCAGCGACAGGATCCGGTCACGCTGCATGCAGGCTGCACCCCCCGGCGTGCAGCCCGGCGTGCAGCCCGGCGTGCAGCCCGATAGTCCCCGCCGTCACGGGCTCAGCAGACCGCCCTTCCATGCCCATCCCCTGTTCCGAGCGCCTAGCGAATCCTACGGCTCCCGGGTGATTTCGGGTAGGTCGGGCGGGTCTGCGTGTTCCGCATCCCTGTTCCGAGCGCCTAGCAAATCCTACGGCTCCGGGTGACTTCGGGTAGGTCGGGCGGGTCTGCGTGTTCCGCATCCCCTCTTCCGAGCGCCTAGCGAATCCTACGGCTCCCGGGTGATTTCGGTAGGTCGGGCGGGTCTGCGTGTTCCGCGCAGGCGCGCCCGCCGGGCCGGCGAATCAGGCCGGCAGCCGGAATTGCCAGCGGCCCGGGCAGCCAGGTCAGGCTTCGAGTGCCGCGTCCAGGGTGATGTCGACGCCGGTCAGTGCCTTGCTCACCGGACAGCCTTCCTTGGCCTTCTGGGCCGCGGCGGCGAACCCGGCCGCGTCCAGGCCATCGACCTCGCCGCGGACGGTGAGCTTGATGCCGGTGAGCCGGAAGCCCCCGGCCGGGTCCGGGCCGAGCGTGACGTCGGCCCGGATCTCCAGCGCCTGCGGCGTGCCGCCGGCCCCGCCGATCTCCGCCGACAGCGCCATCGCGTAACAGGCTGAATGCGCGGCGGCGATCAGTTCCTCGGGACTGGTGGTGCCGCCCGCGTCCTCGGCGACGCGCTTGGGGAAGGACACCTCGTAGGTGCCGATCTTGGAGCTACTCAGCTCCACCTGGCCGGAGCCTTCCTGCAGCGTGCCGTTCCATGCGGTGCGAGCGGTACGAGTGGGCATGGGTACTCCTCGTGATTGGGGGGATCGTCCGGGGATCAGCAAAGCGAGCTAACAACCCTCACCGCCAAACTAGTCCGCGGCCGCGGGCGGGGTGTGGCGCGCACCCGGCTTCCGCGATCTGCGGTCAGCCGGCGGCTGCTCCGTGCACCCGGCTTCGCGAGGTCTTTCCCGGCCAGGTGATCTGGTGCGCACGCACGTCCATTGCTTCGGCCGCCGGCCGGACGGGCATAACCTGCCAAGGAACCCCAGAAGGGGACGCGGATGCCAGCACCGCCGCTCAGCACTGTGCTCGACCGGATCGGTCAGACACAGCCGCCACTGGGTGCCACTGCTGCCGTGCTCCTCGGCGTGGCTGTGCTCGCCGTGGTCGCGCTGCCCGCGACGTGGCTGGTGGTGCAGCATGTCGACACCATGGCTCACGAGGGCGCTCATGCACTTGTTGGCTCGAGCATGGGCGGGACCGTCCAGAGCGTGACGATGAAGCCTGACGGCGGCGGACTGACGCGGACGGCATTCTTGCCGGGCACCGGCGGTTTCCTGCCCGGCTTGGCCGGCTACTTCGGCCCGAGCGCCTTCGGCCTCGCCGCAGCGAAGCTGATCTCGACGGGGCACATCGTCGCGGTGCTGTGGCTGGCCATGCTCCTGCTCGCCATCCTGCTGGCGATGATCCGCAACCCGTTCGGCGCCGTCGCCGTCGTGGTCACCGGCCTGGTGATTTATCACGTTGCCCGGTACGCGGCCATCGGAACAGAGACGGTCGCCGCCTACGTCATCAGCTGGTTCCTGCTGCTGTCCGGCATCCGGGTGCTTCTCAAGTACAGCGGCCGGGAGGGTGACGCGAGTGCCCTGGCCAGGACGACCCACGTCCCGGGCGTGGTGTGGGTCGGCATCTGGCTGGCCGGAAGCACCGTCGCGCTGGCGGCCGGAGGCAGCCTGCTGGTCTGATCGCTCCCTCGTACTTGCCTCGGCCAGCCGTCCTGCGCGGCTCAGGGCATGCTCCGCTGTCCAGATGCCCTGAGCGCCCAGGTCGGCGCCTGCGGCCCCCGTTAATCCCGGTATTACATCGGCATCGGAGCCAGTTCGAAGATCTCTATGCTGAACCGGCCCTTGCCCTCGGCAAGGAACGGATGGCCGGCCGTCAATGCGCGCGCTGCCGCCAGGTCATCCGCCTCGACGATCGTGTAGCCGTTCTGGTCACTGGGCTCCGGGCTCGTGCCGTCGTCACTGACGGCCGTCCGGGCGCCGAATGGCGCGCCGCCGTCGGCCAGCGCCGGCCCCACCTTGCCCATCCACTCGCCCCACGCGCGGGCCTGCTCAGCGCCCTGCTCGGGGGTGAAGTCGTCCATCGCCGTCGCCGGGCCGCGGTACAGGTACAGGAACTTGCTCATCGGTCGCCACTCCTTCTGGGTGCGGGGAGGGCCAGGCTAGCGGATCTCCCTGTTACGCGGGCTCCGTGCCCGCCTCACTCAACCGACGAACGGCCCCGGCGGAAATCGACAGGCCGCCAGGTGGCACCGGAGCGGGCCGGAGCGCGGGCCGCGGCCTGAACTAACCGGTTGACCTGAAGCCCGCTTGAAGGTGCAGGCTGTCAGGTGATGACCGGGAAAGAGCTCGCCGCCTACCTGGACCGCATCGATGCCGGGCGGCCGCTGGGCGCCGACGCCGCGGCGCTGCATGCGCTGCACTGCGCACATCTGCTGGCTGTCCCGTTCGAGAACCTGAGCATTCACCTGGGCGAGACCATCTCGCTGGATCACGGCAAGCTGATCGACAAGATCGTGACGAGGCGGCGGGGCGGCTTTTGCTACGAGCTCAACGGGGCGTTCGCCCTGCTGCTCGGGGCGCTGGGCTTCGACGTCAGGCTGCTCGCAGCGCGGGTGTTCGGCGATGACCAGCTCGGGCCGCCGTTCGACCATCTGGCGCTGCTTGTGCACACGGCCGACGGGGACGGCCCCTGGCTCGCCGACGTGGGTTTCGGCAGCCACAGCGTGTATCCGCTGCGTTTCGGTGAGCGGGGCCTGCAGGAGGATCCGGCTGGCTCGTTCCGGCTAGCCGGCGCTGCGGCCGGGGACGAGGCGGGCGCTGCGGCCGGGGACGAGGCCGGCGCTGGGGCCGGTGACATCGACGTCATCAGGGACGGGCAGCCGCAGTACCGGCTGGAACGGCGCGAACGGTCGCTGGCCGACTTCGGCCCCACCTGCTGGTGGCAGCAGACCTCGCCCGAGTCCCACTTCACCCGCACCACGATCTGCTCGAGGCTGACCGCCAGCGGCCGGGTCTCCATCAGCGGCCGCACGCTGATCCTGACCAGGGACGGCGCCCGCACCGAGGAGGAACTGCCGACGGACGCTGCCGTCCTCGCTGCCTACCGCGACCACTTCGGGATCATCCTCGACCAGGTCCCGGTGGCGGCCGGGGCTACCTAGGGTAACAACATACTTGACTCATCCAGCGGGCCACTGTCCTTGATCAGCGGACAAAGATGCCCCGGCCGATGACGGTGTGCACAAGGCCCTCGGAGCGCAGCACCTCGACGGCTTTCTTCACGGTGCCGACCGCCACGCCGTAACGCTGGGTAAGAGTGCGCTCGCTGGGGACCGGCCTGCCGGGGCGAAGCTCACCGGATTCGATCTGGGCACGAAGGATGGCCGCAAGCTGCCGGTACACCGGCTCGGCCCCCTCGTGGTCGATCTCGTCCATGTGATCAAGTATCTAGCCTTGGCTAATGCTGATCACTCAGCGCTAGCCATGGCTAGACATGGCTAGCTAGTATGTCCGCATGTCTGAACTTCCCCCGGCTTAGCGGCCTTACTGCACACTTACGGCGAGCACTGGCAGATCCAGCAAGATGGCGAGAGCGGGGTCTGGACCGCGATCCGGCGCCCGACCCCGACCGCGCTACATATCATCGTCGCCTATGATCTCCCCGGCCTTGTAGCCAAGCTTGAAGCCGCGCAGTCAGGCGACCACTGACGCGCCGCCGACGCTCCGGCGCTGCCGGAGCGGGAGTAGCCGCCGGACGGTCATGTCGCCGACCCGCGCTTCCCGCGCAGGAGTCAGATCAAGATCAGCTTTTACGGAGCCGTTGGCGATCTCCAGTTCCGCATCGACTGTGCTCATCGGGGTAGTCTCCGTCCGGTCACCTAGCCGCGCGCTGAGCTGGCCCCACAAGTCAGACGATAGCCGGGAGGCTCCCATGTCCACGGCCCATGAGCTGCTCGACGACCTGACCGGCGCCGGCCGCCAGCTGCGCGAGAAGATCCCCGGCGTCTACGCCGGCTACGCCAAGATGTCGGCCGCCGCGATGGGCGAGGACGGTGAGCTGCCCGCCCGGATGCGGGAGCTGATCGCGCTGGCGATCGGGGTCACCAGGGAGTGCGACGGCTGCATCGCTGCGCATGCCCGCGGCGCGGCGCGGCAGGGGGCGAGCGAGCAGGAGGTCGCCGAGGCGCTCGGCGTCGCGATCCTGATGAACGGCGGGCCGGGGACCGTCTGGGCGCCCCGGGCCTACGCCGCCTTCCGGGAGTTCGCCGCCGACCGCTAGAACGCTTGGACAACGTCAGTGCCGCGCGCTAGCGTCCTCCCCTGACGGCACCGGGAGGAGTCCGAGAGTGGAGTCTGAGAACAGGTTCGAGTCCGCGCTGAGCACGACGCAGGGCGGCACGGAGGCGGCGCTCAAGTCGGCGGGCGCGCTGACCAGGGAACTGCGTAAGGCCAAGACATCGGCAGCGGGCGGCCAGGTGCGTGAGCTGAGGCGCGCACTGGACGCTGCGGCCGCCATGGCCACCGAGTTGTCGGCCGCGGTTGGCGAGGTGCGCGCCTCGCTCGACTTCGACGAGACCGCCTACCTGGCGTCCGGCGACTACGCCAAGGAGCTGCTCGCCGCCGCCGCCGAGCGCGGGGTGCGGATGTTCGAGGAGGACGAGCGGCTGCTCTGTTACCCCTCGCTGGTCAGGGTCGTGCCGAATGACTCTGTCATCGAGATCGACCGCCGGCGTGAGCGGCGGCTGCGGCCTTCGGTGGTGGTCGGACTGCTGGCTGCGGCGCAGCAGCGGCCGCCGCGGTTCCGCGCCGAGCAGTTCCTGGAGAGCCTGGCCGGCGGCTACGAGCTGGTGATCGCCCGGGCGGGGAAGAACCCGGACGCGGTCGCGCGCCTGACGGACATCTGGTCGGCGCTGACCCTGCTGCCCGGCCAGGCGAAGGATTACACCCGTCCGGAATTCGCCCGTGACCTTTACCTGCTCGACCAGAGCGGCGTCCAGCAGACCAGGGAGGGCCGGGTGCTCCGCTGGCACGCGAGCAGCGGCACCCGGACCGCCGGAGTGCTCACGACCGTTGCCCGCACCGGGCAGCAGCAACGCTACTGGGGCGTGTCCTTCACGACCGGAGCGCCGCGATGACCGGGCCGGGCCCGGCGCTGCAGCCGAGCGGCGTGCTGGGCGGGGGCGTCCTGAAGGTGGACGACTACGCGACCTTCCTCGCCGGTGAATACCTGACGGCGTATCTCCCGTCCGGCGGGGCGGCGGTCAAGGTGGCCGTGGTGGGCGACGGCGGCGCGGCGGACCGGCTGTGCTCGGCGCTGGCCGCCGCCACCGCCGAGCACGGCGGCCTGTATGTCAGCCTGACCGCCGAGTCGACCCGGGTGCACATGGTGGACCAGATCTACTTCGCCATATCCCGGGCCGTCGACTGGGAGGCACTGGCCGCCGACCGGGTGCGCGCCGCCTACCAGAGCGCGGCCTTCCCCGTTCCCGACGGCATCGGGCTGACCGTGGCAGACGTAGCCCGCCACCACGACGTGGATGTCCGCGAGCTCTACCGCAGCGTGCGCCGGCTGCTTGAGCGCAACCTGCTGGGCAATCCGGTGATCACGGCCGAGATGGGCCGCGCGATCTTGCGGCTCGCCCAGGCACAGCTGGGCGCCGGGGACGTCGACGTGGCCGAGCATGAGGCAGTGCTCAGCTGGCTGCACGGCGAGCTGCGCTCGATCAGCGCGCTGCGGTCGGCGCTGATCTACGCGCGGATCGGCAGGCACAACGCGCGGGAGATGATCACCTCGACGGCAGCGCTGCTGCTGGCGGCCGGCCACGGCGGGCTGGTCGTGCACCTGGACTATGCCAGGATCGCCGAGGCCCGCCGGCCCCCGGCCGAGGCGAGATCCGGCTTCTACTACTCCAAGGCCGCGGCCCTGGACGCGTACGAGGTGCTGCGGCAGTTCATCGATGCCACCGACGAGCTGCGCGGCGTTCTCGTGATCGCCGTCGTGCCGCCGCAGCTGATGACCGATGAGCTGCGCGGCATGCCGGCCTACACTGCGCTGCAGCTCCGGGTCGCTGATGAGGTGCGGGACCGGCGCCGGGCTAACCCGTTCGCGGCGCTTGTCCGTCTTGAGGTCAGGCTGGAGGCAGTGGCATGACCACGACGATGACCGCCGACCTGGTCGCCCGCCGCCGGGCAGTGGAGGCGCTGCGCTCCGGCGTGCCCAGCTGGGACGCGGTAGCCGTGCTCGGCTCGGGACAGCCGGCGGCGGAGGACCGGTTCACCGCGCTCCTTGAGCGGGTGCGCGAGGCAGGCCGGCCTGCGGCCCAGCCGTCCGGGCTACTGCTCGGCGGCGGTTTCGGCACCGGGAAGAGCCACCTGCTGACCCACCTCAGCCACCTGGCCATGTCGTCCGAGTTCGTCGTGAGCACTGTCGTGATCAGCAAGGAGACGCCGCTGCACGACCCGGTGAAGACCTTCAGGGCAGCGATAGCCGGCGCGCTGGATCCTGGCCGCGCGCACGGTGTGCTCGCCGACTCGGCCGGGGATCTCGACCCGGATACGCCGCGGTACGCGGAGCTGAGCCGCTGGGTGAACTCCCCGGCGAGCGGCCTGGACGAGCGCTTCGCCGCGACATTGCTCTGCCACGAGCGGCTTCGCGGCGGCGAGGTGCCCGGCAGCGACGAGACCATTGACGCGCTGGTGCGGTTCTGGGGCGGTGAGCCGCTGCGGATGCCCGACCTGCGCCGGACGCTCAAGTCCGTCGGCGCGGCCGGCCTCTACAGCTTCACCCCGATCACCGCCAGGGAGCTGGCGCGCCAGCGATTCTGGTTCGTCGCCCGGCTGCTGCGAGCCGCCGGGCATGCGGGGTGGGTGATCCTCTTCGATGAGGTGGAGCTCATCGGCCGCTACTCCGTGCTGCAGCGCGGCCGCTCCTATGCCGAGCTGGCCCGGTGGCTGCACGGGGATGCCGCCGACCCTGAGGTACCGATCGTCCCTGTCTTCGCGATGACCGACGACTTCGAGGCGGCGGTGCTGGCCGGCAAGGGCGACCACGAGCAGATCCCGGTGAAGCTGCGGGCGAAGCAGTCAGCGGAGTGGGACGAGATGGCCGGGCTGGCCGAGGCGGGGATGCGCCACATCGAGCACGACATGCTCCTGCTGGAAACCCCGGACGACGAGGACCTGAACCGTGCCTACGCCACGCTCAAGCGGCTGCATGCCGAGGCATTCGGCTGGTCGCCGCCGGACGTGGCCGGCCTGGAGCGGCTGGGCGCCACCCGGATGCGCCAGTACGTGCGAGCCTGGATCAACGAGTGGGACCTGATCCGGCTCGATCCGGAGTTCCGTCCGGAGAGCGTGGCCGCCGATGTAGTCGCCAGCGACTACCGCGAGGATGACGTCCTTGATGGCGGCTCTGGCTAGCTTCCGCCCTCGGCCGCGGTTGCGGCCGAGGGCGGCCGGGTCGACGGGGGGTGGCCGGGGTGGGTGGCGGAGGCGAGCGACAGCGCCGGATCAGCCGACTAGCGTCTTGACCGCGCTGGTCAGGCCGGTCAGGGCGGCCTTGGCGTCGGCGAAGTACATGCTGGTCTTCGGGTTCGAGTAGAGCTCGTTGTCAATGCCCGCATAGCCGTGGCCCATCGATCGCTTGATTACGATGATGCTCTTGGCCTGGTCCACGTCCAGGATCGGCATCCCCGAGATGGCCGTCCCCGGCCGTCTGGCAGCCGGGTTGGTGACGTCATTGGCGCCGATCACCAGCGCCACGTCGGTCCGGCCGAACTCGGGGTTGATCTCGTCCATCTCCTTGAGCTGCGGATACGGCACGTTGGCCTCGGCCAGCAGCACGTTCATGTGCCCGGGCATCCGGCCGGCCACCGGGTGGATGGCGTAGCTGACCTCGACACCGCGCGACTCCAGCAGATCCGCCAGTTCGGCGACCGCATGCTGCGCCTGGGCAGCGGCCAGCCCGTAGCCGGGCACGATGATCACCTTGGACGCGTAGGCCAGCTGGATGGCCGCGTCGTCGGCCTCGATCGCCCGCACTCCGGCGCCGGCGCCCGGCAGCACGGCGACGGCCGAGTCGCCGGTGCCGAACCCGCCGACAATGATGTTGCCGATCGAGCGGTTCATGGCGTCGGCCATCAGCTTGGTCAGGATGCCGCCGGAAGCGCCGACCAGCGCGCCCGCAATGATCAGCGCCCAGTTGCCGATCACGAAGCCGGCCATCGCCACCGCCGTCCCGGTGAACGCGTTCAGCAGCGAGATGACCACCGGCATGTCAGCGCCGCCGATTGGCATCACCATCGACACCCCGAACACCAGCGCCGCCGCGATGACGACCACGAGCAGGGCCAGGCTCGGGGCGCCGATCAGGTACCCGCCGACGGCCAGCGTGATCGCCGCGAGCAGCAGGTTGACGGAGCGCGAGCCGGGGAAACTGACCGGCGCCGAGGTGATCAGCCCCTGCAGCTTGCCTGCGGCGATGATCGAACCGGAGAACGTCACCGCGCCGATGATCACGTCGAGCAGGGTCGTCACCGTGATCGAGCCGGGCACCCCGCGGCCGACGTCGGCCAGCCGCATGTAGTCGTGGATGCCGACCAGCGCCGCCGCCCCGCCGCCGACCGCGTTGAAGACGCTGACCAGCTGCGGCATCGCCGTCATCTGCACGGTCCGCGCCGAGTACAGGCCGGCCCCGGCCCCGACGAGCGCCCCGGCCGTCATCACAATCCACCCGGTCACGCTGATCGCGCCGGAGTGAACGATAAGGGCAAGCGTCGCCGCCACCGCCGCCACCATGCCGGCGGTGGACACCTGGTTGCCGCGGCGCGCCGTCGCCGGGTTGTTCATCAGGTGCAGTCCAAGCACGAAGCAGGACGCCGCCGCGACGTAGATCAGCTGGATGGTAGTGCTGAACGCGGTCATGACTGCTTGCCGTCCTGCGCCACGGCGGTGCCAGGCCGCCGGCGGAACATCTTGAGCATCCGGCCGGTCACCACGTACCCGCCGACCACATTCATCGCGGCGAACGCGGCGGCGACGAACGCGATCACGTACCCGATCGCGTTATTGGCGGTGACGGCGATCAGCATGGCGCCGGCCAGCACGATCCCGTGGATCGAGTTGGCTGCCGACATCAGCGGCGTGTGCAGGGTTGCCGGAACCTTGCTGATTACCTCGAAGCCCACCCACAGGCTGAGCACGAAGATGACAAGGTCAGTCAGCAGTGCCGTCGACACGGGCAGTACCTCCAGCTGGATCGGCCGGGACGGGCTCGCGGGCAGCAGGCTCGGTCAGGGCGGGATGAATGACGTGGCCGTCCCGGCTGATGACCACACCTGCCTGCAGCTCATCGGACAGGTCAATGACCAGCTCGCCGTCTTTCACCATGTACAGCAGCAGGGCGCTGATGTTGCGTGCGTACATGGCTGACGCGGCGGTCGGCATCGTCGACGGCAGGCTGCCCGCCCCGACCAGCGTGACGCCGTTCTCTGTGGTCACCGTATCGTCCGGCACGGAGCCGTCGACATTGCCGCCAAGATCGCTCGCGGCCATGTCCACCACGACGGATCCCGCCGCCATCGACTTGAGCGCGTCCGCGGTGACGAGCACCGGCGGGCGCCGGCCAGGAACCTGGGCGGTGGTGATCACCACGTCATGCCGGGCGATGTGCGCGGTCAGCTCATCCTGCTGGGCCTGCCGCTCGTCCTCGGTGAGCGCGCGAGCGTACCCGCCGTCGCCGGCCGCCGGGCCCACCGCCGTCAGCTCAAGGAAGGTAGCGCCGAGGGACTCCACCTCGGTTTTCGTCTCCGGGCGCACGTCGTAGGCCGTCACCACTGCGCCGAGCCGCCGGGCCGTCCCGATCGCCTGTAGTCCAGCGACCCCGGTGCCGAGTATGAGCACTCTGGCCGGACGCGCGGTGCCGGCCGCCGTGATCAGCAGCGGGAAAAACCGGCCGAACGTGGCCGCCGCCAGCACTGCCGCCTTATAGCCGGCGATGTTGGCCTGGGACGACAGGGCGTCCATCGACTGGGCCCTGGGCAGCGTCCGCGGGATGAGGTCGAGGCTGATCGCGGTCACGCCGGCCGCGGCCAGCCGCGCCGCCAGCGAGGGATCGGCGAGCGGCGCCAGCATTCCGAACAGGGCCTGCCCGGGCCGCAGCCGGGAGATCGCCCGCTCGTCGGGCCGCCCGACCATCAATATGACGTCGGCCGCGGCGGCTAGCTCGTCAGCCGGAAGGATGCTCGCCCCGGCCTCGGCGAAGGCACCGTCCGCCAGCCATGCCCGGTCGCCTGCGCCGGATTCCACCAGCACCTCGAGCCCGGCGGCGCGCAGTTTTGTCACCGCCTCAGGGACGAGCGCAACCCGCCGCTCACCCGGAGCGGCCTCCTTGACAACAGCTACCTTCATAGGCTCGACCTCAGACCTAAGGACCTGGATAAGTCAGGGATAGTGGCAGGTCAGGGATGCGGTCGGCCGAGCCGGGCCGCAGCCCACAGTATGGACCTTACCGGGCGCGCCGACCTGCTGGCCTGCTGACTCCGGGCGTCGGTGGCCATCGAGACGGCGCGGGATACCGTCATGGAGAACGGTGGGCACATCGAGGGAGGCGAGCGGCAGGACAATGGAGCCGGTGGTCATCCCCCCAGGTGACGATGCCTTGCGGCGGGAGGCTGGCGTGGTGCCGCGGGAGGCTGGCGTGGTGCCGCGGGAAGCTGCTGCAGTGCGGCGGGAGGCTGGCGTGGTGCCACGGGAGGCTGGCGTGGTGCCGCGGGAGGCTGGCGCAGCACCGCGGGAGGCTGGCGTGGTGCCGCGGGAAGCTGCTGCAGTGCCGCGGGAAGCTGGCGCGGTAGCGCAGGAGCATGCCGCGGCGCCATGGGGGGGCGTCGCCGTCCTGCGGGGACGTGCCGCGGTACTGCGGAGGTCCGGCGCCGGCCGGAGCCTGCCCAGCGTGCGCCGGCCGGATCCCGGCTCCGCGCTCGGCACGCCTGGGCTTGCCAGCGCAACAGCGAGCCCGCCGAACATTCTCATCACGTCTGCTGATTTCGTGCCTGATGCGATAGCTGGTGCCGCCGGCGGCCGGCGCGATCCGGTGGGTGCCGGGGGGTGGCGCGATCCTGGTGCCGCCGGGGGGCAGCGCGATGCCGGGACCGCCGGGGGGCAGCGCGATGCGGCGGGCGCAGACCTGCAGGCTGCGTGCGAGCGTGCCGCATCGGCCCTGGCCGGCTATGGATTCCTCGCGGTGATCGCACCTGGATTTGACGAGAATATCTGCCACAATATGATAAAGGCTGGCTTGCTCCCGTTGTGCCTGCCGATCGGTAAAGTCACTGAATTGCAGAACATGGTCGACGCCGATCCGGTGACGCTCCTGACGGTGCACATCGGCAATCGCGAGCTGACGGCGGGAGATAATTTTTCTGCTATTTTCGAGATCGCCGGGAGCGTTGACGGGCAGTTGCCGGGCGGCTGGGATGGTGGTCGGCCGGCGGGCCATCACGATGGCAATATCGCTGAGTCAGCGCGGGCAGGCCCGGCCGCGTTCCCGGCGATAGCATCGGCTCAGCTTGCTGACCGGATACGCGCTGCGCGGCGCCATATCTCTTCCGTCAATATGCCTTCTGACGTGCGAATACACCTGTACCGTCGGCTCTTGGCCTTGTGTGATGCGATGAAGGCTGCGGCCGCCGATCCGGCTCGCTGCGAGCAACGGCTTACCGCGCTGACGGCCGAGCTTGACCGCCTGGCCGCCACGCCCGGCGCGGGGAACTCGCCAGCGGGCAATTCCTGACAAATCGCGCTCGGCCATGTTCATTCTGCTGGCCGACCGCTTCTTAGAATCCTCGCCGACACGCCGGTAAATCCCTTGCGGGTGTTTGTGCAACCGCGCTGCATCGCCTAATTTCAGGCAGGTCAGAGGTCGCGAGCCCGGCAACCCTGTCCGCGCGACCTCCCGTTGGGGGAAACCGCAGGAGTGAGGAATGAACAAGCGTGACCTGATCGATGCGATTTCTGGCCGGATGGGAGATAAGAAAACCGCGGCCGAGGCCGTGAATGCGGTGCTCGACACCATCCAGTCGGCAGTCGCAAAGGGCGACAAGGTAGCCATTACCGGGTTCGGCGTCTTCGAGAAGGCCGTCAGGCCGGCCCGGACCGCGCGCAACCCGGCCACCGGCGCGTCCATCAAGGTGCCCAAGTCATCCGTCCCTAAGTTCCGGCCCGGGTCCGACTTCAAGGCGATCGTCAACGGCGAGAAGAAGATCACCGCAGGAAAGAGGTAGCGCGGGGCGACGGGCGGCGCGGGTGCGCCGCCCGCCGCCGGATCTAGTCCGAAGTTCCCCTCCGGATGCACTGATATCCGTGTTCACCAGGGGAAGCGTGGTGCACCATGACTACACGCAGACATGTAGATTCGCTGCCTGAAGCTCTATGACCTGGGCAAATATGACGGGCCCCAGATGCCTGGGGGGAACCTCGGTCTAGTCGGTGATACCCGGCCGGCGCGGCCCGGACGGCTCGTGCGGCACGGTCTGCGGCGGCCGGCTGATCGGCTGATCCGCTGATCGGCTGACCAATCGCTGGCTTGCTGGTCAGCGCAGCCCGGGCCGCTTGCGCAGGGCGGTCTGCAGCAGCCGGTCGATCAGCTGGGCGAACGGCAGGCCACTGGCCTCCCACATCTTCTGGAAGTACGACACGGGGGACAGGCCGGGAATCGTGTTGATCTCGTTGATCACGATCTGGCCGGCCGGCGTGTAGAAGAAGTCCACCCTGGCGAGTCCCTCGCAGGACACCGCGTCGAATGCCTCGGCGGCGAGGCGGCGGACCTCTTCCTGCGCCTCCGCGGGAATGGGCGCCGGGATCGCCATCCCGCTGGCCTGATCCAGGTATTTCGCCTCGAAGTCCCAGAACTCCTCGCCGCCGTCGATCAGCAGCTGCCCGGGAATGCTGGTGTCCGGCGTCCCGCCGTCCAGGCCCTCAAGCACCGAGCACTCGACCTCCACGCCCTCGATGGCCGCCTCGACAAGCACTTTCGGGTCGTACCGCCTGGCCGTCTCGATGGCTTCGTGCAGCCCGGCCATGTCGGTGGCCTTCGACGTGCCGATGCTGGAGCCGCCCCTGGCTGGCTTCACGAACAGCGGCCAGCCGAGCTCGGCGATCGCATCGAGGACCCGCTTGCGCTCAGGATGCGACGACTCGCTGCCGGAGCCCGCAGCCTCGCCGCCCTGGCCGCCCGGCCAGTCCCGTTCCCTGACGACGACGTGCGGCCCGACCCGCAGGCCGCGCGCCTTGAAGATCATCTTCATGTATTCCTTGTCCATGCTGACCGCGCTCGCCAGGACGCCCGCTCCCACGTAGCGGATGCCGGCCATCTCCAGCAGGCCCTGGATCGTGCCGTCCTCGCCGAACGGGCCGTGCAGGATGGGCAGCACCACGTCGACCTCGCCGAGCAGGTGCGGGATCTGCCCAGGCGCGGAGGCTGCCAGCGCGGCCGGCTGGCCGGCCGGGGACGTGACCTGGCCGCGTGGTTGTACAGTCGGCGGGCTCGCGGGCGGCCCGGCCGGGGACCCGGCGGGCCCGCGCGGCGGTGCTGCCAGCGGGCTGGCCGGCTGCCCGGCGGGCCCGTGCGGTGGTGCTGCCGGCGGGCTGGCCGGCTGCCCGGCCCAGGGCACGATCCGGCTGCCCGGCTCGGCGACAGCCTCCACCGACGGCAGTTCGCTGCCGGAGATAGCCAGCCGGCCCGGCTCGTCGGCGGCCAGTACCCAGTTGCCCTCGCGGGTGATGCCGACCGGAATGACTTCATAGCGGTCGCGGTCGATGGCGCCGAGCATGTTGCCGCCACCCATGCAGGACACGGCGTGCTCCGGGCCCCTGCCGCCGAAGACAACCGCCACCCTGATCTTTCGCTGCACGTGCACGCTTCCTCCGCTGTCGGGCCCCACGCCAGGGGCGAAGGCATCAGACGCCATAGCGTTCCGGCTTGGCGCTGCGGCTGGCCAGCAGGACAGCCGCCTCGCTGACCGCCAGGCCATCCCTGACGACTGCCTCCATGACCTCCGTAATCGGCATCTCCACGCCATGCTTGCGGGCAAGCTCCAGCACGGACTGCGATGACTTGACGCCCTCGGCGACCTGCCGGGTCGCGGCGATGACAGCGGCGATCGGCATGCCGCGGCCCAGGTTCTCGCCGAACGTGCGGTTGCGGGACAACGGCGAGCTGCAGGTGGCGACTAGGTCGCCCATCCCGGCCAGGCCGGCGAACGTGTGCTGGTCCGCGCCGAGCGCGGCGCCGAGCCTGGCCATCTCGGCCAGGCCGCGGGTGATCAGCATGGCCCTGGTGTTGTCGCCAAGGCCCATGCCGACCGCGATGCCGACGGCGAGCGCGATGACGTTCTTGACCGCGCCGCCCAGCTCGCAGCCGGTCACGTCGGGGTTCGTATACGGCCGGAAGTATCCGGTATGGCAGGCCCGTTGCAGCTGCTCGGCGGCCGGCTCATCGGTGCAGGCAACGACGGTTGCCGCGTACTGCCGCTCGGCGATCTCGCGGGACAGGTTCGGTCCCGAGATGACCGCGATCTGCCTGGCAGGCAGGCCGGCGACCTGGGCGATCACCTCACTCATCCGGTTGCAGGTGCCGACTTCGATACCCTTCATCAGGCTGACGAGCAGCGCCCCAGGCGGCAGCAGCGGCGTCCAGCTGGTCAGGTTCTCGCGGAGCGACTGTGCGGGCACAGCGAGCACGACCAGATCGGCGTCGGCCAGGGCCTCGGCCGGATCCGCGGTCGCGCGCAATGCCTCGGTAAGGGTGATTCCAGGCAGGTAGTCGGGGTTCTCGCGGGTTGCGCTGATCGCTTCGGCAAGCGCAGGCCTGCGGCCCCACAGCACCGTGCGGGTTCCCGCGTCGCAGAGCACCTGGGCGAAGGTCGTGCCCCACGATCCGGCGCCCATCACGGCAGCCCTCACGGTGGCGTTGCCTCGGCCGGGTGCGAGTCGTCCGGACCATCCGTTATTCCTGATTTTTGTCCGTCGTCCCCGGCGGGGTGTTCCGTGCTCGGCTGTACCTTCGCCAGCTCCTGCAATTCCTGCCGGGCCTGGCGGCGGGCGATCGCCGGATGGTAGGGCTCGGCCGGCGGCTCCGCGCCGCGCAGCTCGCTGAGCAGGCGGGTGATGTCGGCCATGATGACCGCGGTGGCCGCGCGCAGCGTCTGGCTGGTCAGCGGCTGGCCAGCGAAGGCGGACAGGTCAACCGGCGGGCCGGCCAGGATCTGCACCGTCCGGCGCGGCACCAGGTGCGGCCGGAGTGTCCCGTACGGCAGGATCTGCTGCGCTCCCCAGTGCGCGACCGGGATGACGGGCGCGCCGGTGGACAGCGCCAGCCGGGCCGCGCCGGTCTTGGCCACCATCGGCCACAGGTCCGGATCCCGCGTGACGGTCGCCTCCGGGTAGAAGATGACGCACGCGCCGTTCCTGAGCCCCTCCTCCGCGTCCCTGAGCACGAGGGCGGCGTCGGCCTGGTTACGGTGCACCGGCAGCTGGCCGAGCGCCCGCATGATGTACCCGAGCCCTTTGATCTCGAAGAGCGTCGACTTGGCCAGGAACACCGGGTAGCGGCCGGCGTGGTCGCTGAACAGCGACAGCGCGAACACGTCCGCATAGGACAGGTGGTTCGCGGCCAGGATCATGCCGCCGTCGGGCGGGAAGTTCTCGTGCCCGTGCCAGTCGAGCTTCATCAGCATCGGGATCAGCGGTCGCAGGATTATCTTCGAAACTCCCCGCCAGGCGCGGGAGTAGCTGCCGACGACGCGCTTGCTCATTTGATCAGTCTCCCGGTTACCGTGGCACCGTGTCGAGGCGGCACCAGTGTCCAGGGCGGATCGGGTGCCGGGCAGGATCGGGTGCCGGCCGGATCGGCGTGCAGGGCAGGATCAGACCATGGCCAAGGAAGCCCCGCTCAGCTGGTCGCTGGTGATTCCCGTCAAGGTACTTGCCCGCGCGAAGTCCCGGCTCACCAGCCTGGCCGGCCCGCGCCGGGCCGAGCTGGCCCTGGCCATGGCCGCGGACACGGTCGCCTCGGCCATTGCCTGCCCGGCAATTGGCGCGGTGATCGTGGTGACCGACGATGGCGCTGCCGGGGCTGAGCTAGGCGACCTGGGCGCGCACGTCGTGGCCGATGAGCCAGCTGCCGGGCTCAACCCGGCGCTCGTCTTCGGCGCGGCGTATGCCGACGCCCGCTGGCCCGGGCGGGGCAGGGCGGGACTCGCAGCCGACCTGCCCGCGCTCGACCCGGCAGAGATCGGCCGCGCGCTGGCCGCGGCGAGCGGGTGGCCGGAGGCGTTCGTGCCCGACGCGGCTGGCTCGGGGACGACGCTGTACACGGCAGGGCCGGCGGCCGCGTTCCGCCCGCGGTTCGGTCCCGGGTCGCGCGACCGGCACCGGGCGGGCGGCGCGGCCGAGCTTGACCTGCCTGACGTGCCCGGGCTGCGGCGCGACGTGGATACGCCGGCCGACCTGCGCGGCGCCGCCGAACTCGGGCTCGGGCCGCGGACCGCCGCCCTGGCGGCAGAACTGGCCTAGGTCAGTGTCCCGCGTGGCCTGGCGCGGCCCGGCGCGGCCTGGCGGGCGCCGGTCGTGCGGTGCCTGGCTGCTGCCGCCCCGCCGCGTCGCATCGGGCCCACCCGGTTGCACGCAGAGCACGCAGGTCAGAGCCGCAACGAGGCTAGATGTGGACGATCGGGCAGGTCAGGGTCCGGGTGATTCCGTTCACCGACTGGATCTGCGCGACAACGAGCCTGCCGAGATCATCGACATTTTCGGCCTGGGCCCGGACGATGACGTCGTACGGGCCGGTGACGTCGTCGGCCTGGGTTACGCCATCGATCTGGCCGATGTTCACGGCAACGTCGGCGGCCTTGCCGACCTCTGTCTGAACGAGGATGTAAGCGTGCACCATGCGGTCCTCCCGGGGCGCCACTGTGATCGCCACGCTACCTTAGGTACTGGCCGCCCACTGCGGCAAGGGCCCAGGCCGCGAAGAGGTCTGGCGGCCCGGCAGGCAGGCTCCGGCTTTCCCGGGCGGCGGCATGGCGGATGGCTGGATGGCGGCGAGACAGGCAGCGGCAGCGGACTGGCGGGGGGCTCACATCACCGTCGCGGATCTAGGTGAATTCGGTCTCATCGCGGCGATGAAGGCCTTGCTGCCCGCGGGCACGGCGCAGCTTGTCGGCATCGGCGACGATGCGGCAGTGATCCGGGCGCCCGACGCCCGGGTGGTAGCGACCATGGACCTGCTTGTCGAGGGGCGGCATTTCCGCCGTGACTGGTCAGCTGCGTTCGACGTGGGCTGCAAGGCGGCGGCGCAGAACCTGGCGGACATCGCGGCGATGGGCGCTGTCCCGACCGTCCTGCTGGTGGGATTCGCCACGCCGGGCGATGTGCCGGCGGACTGGGCGCTTGACCTGGCCCGCGGCCTGGCACAGGAAGCCGCGCGGGCCGGGGCATCGGTGGCAGGCGGGGACGTAAGCAGCGCCGAGGCGATCATGATCGCGGTCACCGCGCTGGGCGACCTGGCCGGCCGTGAGCCGGTCACCAGGGGCGGGGCGCGGCCAGGAGATCAGCTGGCGATCGCGGGCGTGCTCGGCCGGTCAGCGGCGGGTCTGGCGCTGCTCAAGGCCGGCCTGGCGGAGCCTGCCGTTCTCGTGGCGGCCCACCAGCGGCCGCAGCCGCCGTACGACGCGGGGCCGCAGGCTGCGGATCTCGGCGCCACCGCGATGATCGACGTCAGCGACGGGCTCGCGCAGGATCTCGGCCATGTGGCCGCGGCCAGCGGAGTGCGCATCGACATCGACACCACGCGGCTGGCCGGTGACCCGCAGCTCGCCGCCGCGGCGTCGGCCCTGGGCGCGGACCGGCTCGGCTGGGCGCTCACCGGCGGCGAGGATCACGCCCTGGCCGCAACCTTCCCGCCCGGCACCGAACTGCCAGCGCGCTGGTCGGTGATCGGAGCGGTGGCGGCAGGCCGCGGGGTACGGGTGGACGGGGGCAGTTCGCCAACGCACAGTGGATGGGATCATTTCCGCTGAACAGGCAACAATTACTTCCAGCATCTGATCGACTACTTTCTCAGCACTAGCTCGCAGGAAAGTTGCTTGATATAAACCCCCCGATGCCACAACACCGTAAAGCCGAGGTCAGGCCCTGGTATGCGCCGAGGGCGGTTGTTGTCATGCGGGCCGGGCGTTCCGCCCGTCCAGCGGGCACCTCACGGCACCGGACCAGGGCCAGGACGGGCTCCGCCGATGCCGATGCCCGGCCGGCACGGTCAGCGTGGCCGACCTCCTTCACCCGCCTCATCGCACTCGTCCGGCAGAGACGTCCGGGCCGGGCGGCCCGCCCGGCCCGCCCGGCGCGGTCAGTTCGCGGCATGCTCATGACGCCGTGGCTCTCGGCCGGCGCTGGCATCGTGGTCGCCGCCGGGCTCGCGCTGAACCTCCCGCATGCGGTGCTGACCTACAGCCCGACCTATCCAGGAACGAAATGCCGGGTGCCGGCCTGCGGCAGCGGCACGCCGCAGCATCTGCCCGGCAGGCTGACGACAACCAACCCGGGCATCGAGCTGAAGCGCGCGAGGCATGTCCACTCCGGCCGGCCTGCCGCGGCCGGCGGCGGGCAGGCGAAGGCCCCCGCGGTCACGCCGGCCTGGACGCCGCCGATTCCCGCGCACGCCAGGCACCGGGGACCGCACCGCGGCACCGCTGCCTACATTCAGTACCGGACTATGCAGCGCTGGCCGTCCGGCTTTGCCGCGGTGATCACGATAACGAGCCAGCGGGACCTCGATAGCTGGCGCCTGTCGTTTCGGTACCCGGGGGTTCATATCGACTCCGTCGCCGGAGCGAAATGGGCGGCCCGCAGCAATGGCGACGGCGGCGTGGCAACGCCGGTCCCCTGGCCGTGGGGCGGGCCGACCGGGAGCCTGATCAGGATCATGATCATTGCCAACGGGACGCCCGGGCAGCCGACCGACTGCCGGTTCGACGGAGCCCACTGCCGCTTTGGCTGACCGGCAACGCCAGCCGGGCGCCGCGCAGGTCGCTGACAGCATGGCCGCTCCCGGCCAGCACGCGCCCGGCGGGCCAGCACGCCAGGCGGGCCAGCACGCCCCGGCGGGCCAGCACCCCCCGCGGGCCAGCACGCCAGGCGGGGCCAGCACGGCCCTGTTCCTGGCGAGCACGGCTCTGGTCCTGGCGAGCCTGATCAGCCTTGCGCGGCCGATGTACACCGCCGGGGAATCTACGCTTGATGGATGTCGCCGACTCCGCCCTGCGTGCTCGCGGTCGCCGGATCCGACTCGGCCGGCGGCGCTGGCATCCAGGCCGACCTGAAGACGATGCTCGCGCTCGGCGTGCACGGGATGAGCGTAATCTGCGCGGTGACCGCGCAGAACTCGGTCGGCGTCCAGGGGTACTGGGAGGTACCGGCGGATGCGGTCCGTGCCCAGCTGACTTCCGTGCTGAGCGATATCAGCGTGCACGCCGTGAAGACGGGGATGCTCGCCTCGGCGGCGATCGTCGAGACCGTGGCCAGCATGCTGGCAGGACAGCCCGCGCCGGTCGTGGTGGATCCGGTGGCCGTGTCGAAGCACGGCGACAGCCTGCTGTCGGCGGGCACCCTGGAGGCGGTCAAGGCGCACCTGCTGCCGCTGGCCACGGTGCTCACGCCCAACCTGCTGGAAGCTGAACTGCTGACGGGCAGCCGGATCACCGACGAGGCCGGCATGCTGCGGGCAGCCGAGGCCCTCAGCGAACTGGGGCCCCGCTGGGTGCTGGTCAAGGGCGGGCACCTGCCGGGGAATCCGGTGGACCTGCTGTTCGACGGGTCGGACGCCATCCGGTTCCCCGGCCAGCGCATCGCCAGCCGCCATACGCACGGCACCGGTTGCACGCTGGCTTCTGCGATCGCGTCGTTCCTCGCGCTCGGCATGCAGGTGCCCGCGGCGGTGGAAGCGGCCAAGGACTACGTGACCGGTGCGATCGGGGCAGGATTCCCGCTCGGTGCCGGAATCGGCCCGGTGGATCACGCCTGGCGGATACGCCAGCCGGTCAGCGGGTGATCTTGCCGGCCTTGATGCACGACGTGCACACGTTCAGCCGCCGGGGGGTCCGGCCGACCATGGCGCGCACGCGCTGAATGTTCGGGTTCCAGCGGCGCGGGGTACGGCGGTGCGAGTGCGAAACGTTATTGCCGAAGCCCGGCCCCTTGCCGCAGACGTCGCAGACGGAAGCCACCGGATCGCTCCATTGGGTGCTGGTGAGATGGGTCGTCGTGCCGGACGCTGCCGGAACGGTCGTCGAAGGATATCCGACTGACGCAGGTTCGCGCGACCTGGGCTGCGGGCGGCCAGCGGGCAGGCGGGTCAGGCACGGATTGCCGGCTGCCCGCGGCTGACGGTGCAGGGTCCTATCGTGGGTGCATGAGGGCGCTGGAGGCGATGGACGGTGATGCCGTCCGCCATTGGTGCCGCCTGGCCGCCGATGCGCTGACGCAGACCAGGGCGGCCATCGACATGCTGAACGTGTTCCCGGTGCCCGATGCCGATACCGGGACCAACCTGCAGCTCACCCTCATGTCAGCGGCCGACGCGGCCGAGGCGGTCCCGGCCGGGTCCCGGCCCGGCGACATCTGGCAGGCCGCGGCCCAGGGCGCGCTGCTCGGCGCCTGCGGCAATTCTGGCGTGATCGTCAGCCAGCTGCTGCTCGGCCTGGCCGAGGTGTGCGGGCCGGCCGTGCGCTGTGACGGCGAGGTAGTGGCCCGTGCCCTGGCCCACGCCGCCACGGTGGCGCGAGCTGCCGTGCGCCGGCCGGCCGAAGGGACCGTCCTGACGGTCGCCGACGCGGCCGCGCTCGCCGCGACTGGGTCCTGCGGCACGCTGGCAGCGGCGGTCACGGCCGCCGCCGCGGGCGCCAGGGCGGCGCTGGCCAGGACCCAGGAACAGCTAGCTGTGCTGGCCGCCAGCGGCGTCGTGGACGCGGGAGCTGCCGGGTACTGCGTCATGCTTGATGCGCTGGCAGCCGCCGTCACGGGCCGCGTTCCAAATGTCTATGAGGTGCCCGCGGCCGCGCTGCGCCACGGCGCGCCAGCCACCGCGTCCGGGTCGGCCATCGCGCCCGGGCCTGCGGGGGAGGTCACCGCCGCCGCCCCGGCCGGGCCGGCGGCCGGCTATGAGGTCACTTACCTGCTCGCTGCGGCGCCTCCGGCGGTCGCCCGGCTACGCGACCGGCTCGACGCGCTTGGCGACTCGCTGGTGGTCGTGGGCGGCGACGACCTCTGGCACGTGCACATCCATGTCGCCGACGCCGGCGCGGCGATCGAGGCGGGATTGCGGGCCGGGCGCCCACGCCGGATCACCGTGACCTTCCTCGGCACCGCGCCGCCG
>DATGVY010000286.1:0-6764 GCA_035299845.1 Streptosporangiaceae bacterium | reverse complement strand
TTCTGCCGAGGTCACCGCGCTGGCCGGAGACGCTGACCTGATGGTCGACGGCCCCGATGGCGTCGTCGCCCTGCTCGGCTCGCTCGCTGAGGCATTCGCCTCGCCCCGGCACGGCTGACCCCTGCCCGCTCCCGGGCTAGTCGTCGAGGGCGGCTAGCTGGCTGGCGAACCATAGCTGCGGCGGCATGGCCGCGCTGGCCCTCGCGAGGGCAGCACAGCGGCGGGTCCGTTCAGAATCCTTCATGGCGAGCGCTTGGTGCAGGGCCTCCGCTGTAGCGGCGACGTCGAACGGGTTAACGAGCAGTGCCTCGGGGCCGAGTTCGTCCGCCGCCCCTGCCTCCGTGGACAGCACCAGCGCGCAGCCGTGATCGGACAGGATCGGGCCTTCCTTGGCGACCAGGTTCATGCCGTCCCTGATCGGGTTGACCAGCAGCACGTCGGCGAGCCGGTACGCGGCCAGCGACCTGGCGTAGTCGTCGAACACCTCAAGCTTCAGCGGCTGCCAGCCGGCGGTGCCGAACTCCTCGTTGATCTCGTCGGCCAGCCGCTGCACCCGGTCGGTGTACGCGCGGTACTCGGGCAGGTCGTGCCGGGACGGGTAGGCGAAGGCGACGTGCGTCACCCGGCCTCGCCATTCCGGATGAGCGATCAGCAGCTCGCGGTAGGCGGCCAGGCCGCGGGCGATGTTCTTGGAGAGCTCTGTCCTGTCCACCCGGACGATGAGCCTGGTGCCCCTGGTCGATTCGGCCAGCGCGGTGACCCGCTCCTGCACATCGGGTTCCGCCGCGCGGGCGGTCAGCTCGTCGGCGTCGACACCGAGCGGGTGCACGCCGATGCCCGTCACGTGGCCGTTGTAGCTGACTCGCCGGGCGGCCCGGTCCACGGCCGCGCCGAGGATCTCGGCGCAGCAGTCAAGGAAGGCATCCGCCCAGCGCTGGCTGAGGAACCCGGCGTGGTCCGCGCCGAGCATGCCCTCCAGGATCTCGCGTCTCACCCGGTCGGGGAGTATCCGGTAGTACTCGGGCGGCGCCCACGGGGTATGCGAGAAGTGCGCAATCCGCACATCAGGACGCAGGTCAGCCAGCATGCGGGGGACCAGCGCCAGGTGATAGTCCTGCACCACGGCACGGACCAGGGGCGGGCCGCCAGCAGGGCCCGCGTCGGTTGCCAGTGCCGCGGCGAACGCCGCGTTGTACGCCCGGAAGGCTTCCCACTCCCGCTGGAAGCCGGCGCCGAAATGCGGCTGGTTCGGCGTGTCGTAGAGGAGATGGTGGATGAACCAGAGGGCGGAGTTGGCGACCGCGTTGTAGGCCGCCTCGAAGGTGCACTCCGGGATATCGAGAATGTGCACGACGCCGGTGCCGTTGGGCGTGCCGTCCAGGTCCAGCCGCCCGCCTGCCGCGGCACGGACCGCTGCCCGGTCCCCGTCGCCGAGCGGTGCGCACACCCACAGCACATCCGCCTCTGCGGCTATTGCGGAGAGCCCGGACACCAGGCCGCCGCCGCCGCGCCGGGCGGTCAGCTGCCCGTCATCGCCGAGCGTGAATGACAGCGGCCCCCGGTTCGAGGCAAGGAGTACCCGCCCGCCTGCTGATCGTGCGCTCATGTGATCACCAGGATATCTGGCCGGGCTGCGGGCAGCCTGGCTAATCAGGCCGGGCTGCGGGGAGGAGGGCTGCGGGGAGGAGGGCTGTCCGGCCGGCTGCGGGCAGCCTGGCTAATCGGGCCGGGCTGCGGGGAGGAGGGTTGTCCGGCCGGCCGCGGGCCCGTCCCGGGCAGGCCCGGAGCGGGCATGCAGGCGAATGTCGGGTTAGAGTGATGCTCACAACTGCATAACGCTCATCCAGAGGGGTGGAGGGATCGGCCCTGCGAAGCCCCGGCAACCATCACGGTGAGACGTGCCCGCGTCCTGCGGGCGCGGCGGTGCCCGGGCAGCGGGCACCCCGCCTGAGCGATTTCCCCGGCGAGGTCATCCCGTGACAGGTGCTAACTCCGGCCCGCGGCCAGTCGGCCGCTGGGAAAGATGAGGAGAGAGGCCTCGCCCCGTGAGCATGACAGTAACGAAGACCCCGTCCCGGTTTGGCTATGCCAGCGGACTCGCCTGCCGCGAATGCGGCCAGACCTACGACCTCGGCGCGCAGTATGCCTGCTCCCAGTGCTTCGGGCCGCTGGAGGTCGGCTACGACCTGCCGCAGCTGACCAGGGAAGTCATCGAGGCGGGCCCGCAGACGATATGGCGGTACGCGAGCCTCCTTCCCGTCCCGCCCGACGTCGCGGAGACGCCCAACACCGAGCCTGGCTGCACTCGCCTGGTTCGCGCCGACAACCTCGCGCGCGCGCTCGGGATGCGCGCACTCTGGGTGAAGGACGAGCGAGGCAACCCCACTCATTCGTTCAAGGACCGGGTCGTCGCCGTCGCGCTCGCCGTCGCGATCGAGATGGGCTTCAAGGTTCTGGCCTGCCCGTCGACCGGCAACCTGGCCAACGCGGTCGCCGCGGCGGCGGCCAGGGCAGGCATCCGCTCCGTCGTGCTCGTCCCGGCCGACCTGGAGCAGCAGAAGATCCTGGGCACTGCCGTGTACGGCGGCACGCTTGTCACCGTCGATGGCAGCTATGACGACGTGAACCGGCTCGCCTCCGAGCTGGCCGACGAGCACGAGGACTGGGCATTCGTCAACGTCAACGTGCGGCCGTACTACGCCGAGGGGTCCAAGACGATCGGCTACGAGATCGCCGAGCAGCTCGGCTGGCGGCTGCCGTCGCAGGTTGTGGTGCCCGTCGCGTCGGGTGCCCAGCTGGTCAAGATCGACAAGGCGTTCCGCGAGCTGTCCGCGCTCGGCCTGGTCGAGGATGCGCAGTGCCGGGTGTTCGGCGCGCAGGCGACCGGCTGCGCGCCGGTGGCGGCCGCGTTCCGCGCTGGTCAGGACGTGGTGCAGCCCGTCCGTCCCGCCACGATCGCCAAGTCCCTGGCGATCGGCAACCCCGCGGACGGGCCATACGTGCTCGACGTGGTCCGCCGCACCGGCGGCGCGGTCGCTGACGTGACCGACGGGGAGATCATCGACGCGATCCGCCTGCTCGCCGCGACCGAGGGCATCTTCGGGGAGACCGCGGTAGGGGTGACCCTGGCCACGACGCGCAAGCTCATCACGTCCGGGCAGCTTGACCCCGCTGCGGAAACCGTGATCATCAACTCGGGCGACGGGCTCAAGACCCTGGACGCGGTGGCCTCGGCCTGCCCTCCGGCCATCCCGATCCGCGCGAGCCTGCGAGCCTTCGCGGAACTTGAGTCGCTCCGGTCCGCGGATGCAGGCGCGGCATGAGCGTGCCCGTCCGGTCCGCGGGCGTGCCCTCCCGGTCCGCGGGCGTGCCCTCCCGATCCAGAAAGGCAGGCGAGGCATGAGCGTCTTCGTCCGCATCCCGACCATCCTGCGCTCGTACACCGGCGGAGCCGCCGAGGTCAGCGCCGCAGCCGGCACCCTGCGCGAGGTCATCGCCGGGCTCGACGCTGAGTTCCCCGGCATTGGCAGCAGGATCCTGGACGAGGCCGGGAAGATCCGCCGGTTCGTCAACGTCTATGTCGGCGATGAGGATGTGCGGCTGGCCAGCGGGCTTGATACCCCGGTGGCACCCGGGGTGCAGGTCTCGGTGATCCCTGCCGTGGCCGGCGGCTGAGCGGGACCAACTGGTCTCTCCCTGACGGGCGAATTCGGGGAGTAGCTGGTCATCGGGTCCGCGGTAAGCGGTAAAGTCAATTCCGGTCGCTGCCGGTACTGCGAAGGGGGCAAGCCTGGCTTGCCCAGCACGTTTGGCCTGTGTCGCGATCGACGGGCTCCGCGGTTGCAAGGGCGGGGCCCGAAGGCCCGAGCACAGTTAGGGAGTTGAGTAATGGCTCAGGGCACCGTCAAATGGTTCAACGCGGACAAGGGCTACGGCTTCATCGCGGTCGACGGTGGTAGGGACGTTTTCGTCCACTTCTCCGCCATCCAGGCGGATGGCTACCGCAGCCTTGAAGAGGGCCAGCGGGTCGAGTTCGACATCGAGCAAGGCGACCGCGGGCCGCAGGCGACTTCGGTCCGCACTGTCTAATCCACTGACAAGTTAGCCTCTGAACAGGCCGGATGGCCCCTTGCCCGACCAGGGCGCGGGTCACCCGGCCTGTTGAGCGTCGGTCGGCATCGGTCCGCACCGAGGTCGGCCGCGCCCCGCATTCCGGCCTGGTCGTCGCCAGTCGTGCCGCGCCCTGCGCGGCAAAGGAGGTGGCGCGGCCCAGCGCCCGGCGGCCCAGCGGCGCAGCCCAGCAGCGCGGCCCGGTGCCGCGGTTGCTGGTGCCTGCCGGGCAGGCCGGATCCGGTCGGCCATGACCGCGTGATGCTGCTCGCCAGCTTGCACTCTCACCCCGAGAGTGCTAAACAGGGCGTTGGCACTCTCGGGGTGAGAGTGACAACGCAGTGGCATGATCGGGACGATGAGGCTGATCCGGCAGCGGGAAGGGACTGCCTGCTGGTGACGCCGTCCGTCGCGGGCGTCGGCTCGATCGGCACGCATGGCACAAAGTTCCGGGAGGACTGGAGCCTATGGCAGCGAAGATGATCGCGTTCAACGAGGAAGCCAGGCGCGGCCTCGAGCGCGGCATGAACCAGCTCGCCGACGCAGTGAAGGTAACCCTCGGCCCGAAGGGCCGGAACGTGGTGCTCGAGAAGAAGTGGGGAGCCCCCACGATCACCAACGATGGCGTGTCCATCGCCAAGGAGATCGAGCTCGAGGACCCGTGGGAGAAGATCGGCGCGGAGCTGGTTAAGGAAGTCGCAAAGAAGACAGACGACGTCGCAGGCGACGGCACCACGACGGCGACCGTGCTCGCCCAGGCGCTGGTCCGTGAGGGCCTGCGCAACGTCGCCGCCGGCGCCAACCCGATGTCCCTGAAGCGGGGCATCGAGGCGGCCGTCGAGCGGGTGAGCGAGGAACTGTCCAAGCTCGCCAAGGACGTCGAGACCAAGGAGCAGATCTCGTCGACTGCCTCCATCTCGGCCGGCGATACCGCGATCGGCGAGATGATCGCCGAGGCGATGGACAAGGTCGGCAAGGAAGGCGTCATCACCGTCGAGGAGAGCAACACCTTCGGCCTTGAGCTTGAGCTCACCGAGGGCATGCGCTTCGACAAGGGCTACATCTCGCACTACTTCGCCACCGACCCAGAGCGGATGGAGGCCGTCCTCGACGAGCCCTACATCCTCATCGTCAACTCCAAGGTGTCGGCGAACAAGGACCTGCTCCCGCTCCTGGACAAGGTGGTGCAGTCGGGCAAGCCGCTCGTCATCATCGCCGAGGACGTGGAGGGCGAGGCGCTGGCGACCCTGGTCGTCAACAAGATCCGCGGCCTGTTCAAGTCCGTCGCGGTGAAGGCGCCAGGGTTCGGTGACCGGCGCAAGGCCATGCTCGCTGACATCGCCATCCTGGCCGGCGGCCAGGTCATCAGCGAGGAAGTCGGCCTCAAGCTCGAGAGCGCCGACGTCGACCTGCTCGGCAAGGCACGCAAGGTGGTCGTCACCAAGGACGAGACGACTATCGTGGACGGCGCGGGCGACGCTGAGCAGATCTCCGGCCGGGTCAACCAGATCCGCGCCGAGATCGACAACACCGACTCCGACTACGACCGCGAGAAGCTCCAGGAGCGGCTCGCCAAGCTGGCCGGCGGCGTCGCCGTCATCAAGGCAGGCGCGGCGACCGAGGTGGAGCTCAAGGAGCGCAAGCACCGCATTGAGGACGCGGTGCGCAACGCCAAGGCCGCAGTCGAGGAGGGCGTCGTCGCCGGCGGCGGCGTGGCCCTGCTCCAGGCCGGCGCCAACGCGTTCAAGAAGCTTGAGCTGACGGGCGACGAGGCGACAGGCGCGACCATCGTGCGCCGGGCGCTGGAGGAGCCGCTCAAGCAGATCGCGATCAACGCCGGCCTCGAGGGCGGCGTGGTGGCCGAGAAGGTGCGGTCGCTCGATTCCGGTCACGGTCTCAACGCCGAGAGCGGCGAGTACGTCGACATGTTCAAGGCCGGCATCATCGACCCGGCGAAGGTGACGCGTTCCGCGCTGCAGAACGCTGCCTCCATCGCAGGGCTTTTCCTCACCACCGAGGCCGTGATCGTCGAGAAGCCGGAGAAGAACCCGGCCCCGGCGGCCCCGGGCGGCGGCGGTGACATGGACTTCTAGCCAGCGGTGCTTCGCCGGGTAATTCCGGGGAAGCGAGCGCAGTTAGGCCGAGTCCTTTCTGGCTGGGCGGTTCATGGCGATCCGCAGGGTCAGGGCGGAGGGGGCGGTCCCGGGCAGGTCCGGGACCGCCCCCTTCAGCCGTTCCCGCGATCAGCGATGAGTAATTTCTCTTGCGTGCCGACTCCACAAAGTGCCTGATTAGAGGGATTATCTGCGCATGGACCCGTCGACCGAGCAGCTGATCCGGGATTACCTCAACCGGGTAGCGGTGGCGGCACGGCGCAGCATGGGCCCGGATGAGCTGAGGGCCTTTCTCGCACGGCTGCGCGAGTCGATCGAGCGGCAGTGCACTGCCCACGGCGTGGCCACCGCGGCCGACGTCGGTCACGTGCTTTCCGCACTGGGCGGTCCGGAGGCGCTGGTCGACCTCGAGCACGCCAGGCTGGCGGCGGTGCGGCATGCCCAGGGTCCGGGCGAGCATGCCCCGGCCCCGGCCAGCCCGGGCCCGGGTAGCACATCCGCGGACCCGGCGGCCGCCGTCGCGGACGACGAGCATGGTGC
>DATGVY010000285.1:0-2176 GCA_035299845.1 Streptosporangiaceae bacterium | reverse complement strand
CGCGACTGCCTTGCGCAACGCCCCCCGCCGGGCTGACCCCGGCGACCGGGGGACGACGACGCCCCGGCTCGCCCAGGTCACCCGCGCGCTGCGCAGCCGGGCCTACCGCGCCGCGGCGTCCGCCAACCTTGCGGACGGCTTCGCCGCCATGGGGGTCCGCAGCGCCATCGTCCCGCTGTTCGTCCGTGACGTCTTGCACCGGTCGGCGATCTGGACGGGCATCGGCTTCCTGGTGGTCGCCGCGATGAACGCCGCAGCGCTGCTGCCTGGCGGCCGGGCGGCCGACACGCTGGGCAGGCGGCCGGTCATCCTCGCCGGATGCCTGGCATCGGCCAGCGGGATGGTCATGCTGGCACTGTGGCCCGGGCTCTGGGGCTACCTGGTTGCGCTGGCAACCTTCGGCCTGGGCTCAGGCCTGCTCGACGTCGCGCCGGCGGCAATAGTCGGCGACATCATCGGCGACCGCGGCGGGACGGTGGTCGCCTCGTACCAGATGGCCGGTGACATCGGCACCGTCACCGGGCCCGTGGCGGCCGGCTTCCTCGTTGACACCGTCTCCTACGGCGCGGCGTTCATGCTGGCCGCCGGTGTCCTCGGCCTGGCCGCGGTGCTCGGGCTCTTCGCCCAGGAAACCCGGTGGCGCAGCCCGGAGTTAGCAGGCCGGCGGTGCGAGGTCAGCGCAGTTTCGACCGCTGGTTGGCACCGCCATCGCAGGAGTAGATCTCCAGCTGCGTGCCGTCGGCGATAGCGAACTTCGGGTCGTCCAGGCATTTGCCTGACACCGGATTCACCAGCGTGCCGGCCCGCTGCGCGTGCTCAGCCCTCAGGCCGGGGAGGTATTGAGGTTCGCCGTCAGTGCCGCGGGAGCGGCGCCGGGGTGAGCCCCGGCGGCGAGCATGCCGCCACGGTCTGCAGGCTGACCTCGTAGTCCATCCCGGCTCCTGTTTCCTGTTCGCCCGCGGGGAGTGTCGCACGGATCGCGGCCACTTCCGCTAACTGCCGGACGCCGGCGTTCCTAGCACCCGGCCGAGCCCGGGGCAACGAGCGCCCAGGTCACCTTGCCGGGCCAGCCGGCCGGGACGTAGCACCCCCATTGCTCGCTGAGGGCCTCGACCAGCAGCAGGCCCCGGCCGCTCTCGGCGGCTACCTCGGGCTGCTGCCGCCGTGGCCTGGTGTCGCAGCCGTCCCGGACCTGGATCAGCACCCGCTGGCCGTCCGCCGCCAGCCAGAACCGCACGACCGGCACGGTGCCCGCGACGCCGTCATGCTGGCCCGCGCCGGGACCGGATGACGCCTGCACCGCATTGGTAACGAGTTCGGAGACCAGTAACTCGACCGCCTCGGCTAGCTCGCCGTGGTGCCACTCCCACAGGACTTGCCGGGTGTGCAGCCGCGCGCACGGCACCGCGCCGGGCAGGGCGCCTAGCTCCAGGGACGAACGTCGCGGCCAGCCGGGGACGGCAGGCACTCCCGGTCCGGGCTGGACCGGCGGGAAGGACTGGCCGCCGGCCGGACCCGGCGGCGCGGCGCCGGCCGGCCAGGGCTGGCGCACGTCGCCGGGCCCGCCGCTGCTTCGGTGAGCAGTCATTCGACCAGTGCTGGGCATCGTGCTCACCACCTGGGACTGCGAGCATCGCATGTCGGTGAAGTACGGCCGGCGATGATGCTCTCGCGTATTATGCGTTTTGGTATCCGGCATCAAGCATGCAGCAGGTTCGTGCCTGAGCGCAAGATTCTCATAGGTATGATGCGTAAATCCTTGAGCCAAAGACCCTCGGCGGCATGACGGAGCACTCGGAGACGCGATGGCCAGCCCCAGCCCCACCGTCCGGCGGAAGCGACTCGGCATCGAGCTGCGCCACCTCCGTGACCAGGCGAATCTCACCTGCGAAGAGGTCGGCGAGCGGCTGGAATGCTCCGGCACCCGGATCAGCCGCATGGAGACCGGCAAGATCAGCATCAAGCCCGGTGACGTACGCGAACTGCTGGATGTCTACGGCGTCACCGGTGCCGAAGCCGACGCCCTCGTCCAACTGGCCCGCGAAGCCCGCCGCAAAGGCTGGTGGCACACCTACGGCCAGGTACTGCCGAACTGGTTCGAGGCCTACATCGGCCTGGAGGCCGAGGCCGTCCGGCTGCGTGACTTCCAGCCGCTGGTCATCCCTGGCCTCCTGCA
>DATGVY010000284.1:0-5603 GCA_035299845.1 Streptosporangiaceae bacterium | reverse complement strand
TCGACGCAGCGGGCGTGCGCGCATTCTACGAGGCTCATGTGCGGCCTGCCACGGCGACCGCGGTCGTCGTGGGCGACCTGACGGGTGTCGACCTGGACGCGGTGCTCGCCGACACGCTCGGCGGGTGGACCGGCGACACCGCCGAGCCGCTGCCCATGCCGCCGGTGACCGCCCACGACACCAGCCGTGTGGTGATCGTGGACCGGCCCGGACCGGCACGACCGGGTATGGCCGGCCCTGGTGCTCGGCACGCACTGCCTGGGCGGCACGCTCACGTCTCGGCTGGACCGGGTTCTGCGCGAGGAGAAGGGCTACACGTACGGGGTACGGGCCTTCGAGCAGGTACTGCGGTCGCCGGCGCCCGCCGCGGACGGCGCGGACGGCGCGACGGGTGCGTCGGTGCTCGCCATCAGCGGTTCCGTGGACACGGCGTCCACGGGTCCCGCCCTGGATGACCTGTGGACGGTGCTGCGCACGCTGGCCGCGGAAGGGCTGACCGAGACGGAGCGTGACATGGCGGTGCAGAACCTGGTGGGTGTCGCGCCGCTTGAGTACGAGACGGCAGCGTCGGTCGCGGGCACGCTGGCGGATCAGGTGGAACAGCACCTGCCGGACGACTACCAGGCGAAGCTGTACGCGCGCCTGGCCGAGACGGGCACCGCCGAGGCAACGGCCGCGGTCATCGCCGCGTTCCCGGAGAACCGCCTGGTCACGATCCTGGTCGGCGACGCATCCCAGATCAAGGCCCCGGTGAAGGCCGTTGGAATCGGCGAGGTCAAGGTAGTCACAGGCTGACCCTCCGGGACCTCGCGGCCGCCGAGGATCTGCTAGACGATGTGAGCCTGTTCCGCAAATTCTGGGCCATCCTCCCTACCGGCCGACGTGCCGCAGCAAGGTAGTCGGCTAGCCGGCCGCCGGTCCGTTCGCCCGCTAAAGTTGGCTCCTGTGCGGCTCGTAATCGCTCGGTGCAGCGTGGACTACGCAGGCAGGCTCTCCGCCCATCTCCCCCTTGCCACCCGGCTCCTGATGATCAAGGCAGACGGCTCGCTCCTGATCCACTCCGATGCCGGAACCAAGGCCCTGAACTGGATGTCCGCAGGCAGCCGCATGACCGCGCTCGTTCAGGACTCCGAATCAGACGAGGGCAGCTACAAGCCGCTGAACTGGATGTCCCCGCCGTGCCGCCTGGCCGAGGAACCCGGCCGGTGGGTGGTCACCGGAAAGTCAGGCGAGACGCTGACCGTCGATGTCGAGGAGATCCTCAGCGACTCCTCGTTCGACCTGGGGGCTGATCCCGGCCTGGTCAAGGACGGCGTGGAGTCGCATCTGCAGGAACTGCTCGCGGCTCAGATGCACGTGTTCGGCGAGGGCTGGCGGCTGGTCCGCCGCGAGTACCCGACCCCGATCGGGCCCGTCGACCTGATGTGCCGGGACTCCGCGGGCGGCTGCGTGGCGATCGAGATCAAGCGGCGCGGCGAGATCGACGGGGTCGAGCAGCTCACCCGCTACCTCGAACTGCTGAACCGGGATCCGCTGCTGGCTCCGGTGCAGGGCATCTTCGCGGCTCAGGAGATCAAGCCGCAGGCCCGCGTCCTGGCCGAGGACCGGGGCATCCGCTGCCTCGTCCTTGACTACGACTCGATGCGCGGCGCCGGCGACGGCGCGCTCCGGTTGTTCTGATCGCAACCGGGTGAGCGCGCCGGGAACGGCGGCCTGCTGGACATGATGGAACCCGGCCCGGTGCTGGCTGGGTTCACCGGCGATGCCATCGACGAGGGCCTCGCGGTCCTGAGCGACGACGAGCTGATCGGCTTCCTCGGCGCCGCGCGGAGGATATCGTCGTGGGCCGGCGGCATGGAGCTGGCTGCAGTCAGCCACCTCGATTCCCGCGCCGCGCACGCCAGGGCCACCGGCGACCCCCGCCAGGCCGATCACGTGGCCGATGAGGTCGCGGTCGCGCTGACCTTAACCTGCCGGGCCCGCGGAACCGGCTGCTGTCCCTGGCCGCCGGGGTCCGCCGGCTGCCCGCCGTCACTGCGGCGCTGGCCGCCGGGCGGATCGACATGCCGAAGGCCGTCGTGTTCACCGACGAGCTCGCCGCCCTCGATGACGTGGCCGCCGCCGCGATCGCCGCCGTCGCCATCACCGACGCCACCACACGCCATCCCGTTCGACCAGGGCGGGCGCACCTGCGAGTGCAACCTCGCGGCAGCATGTCAGCGATAACGACACAGGTTGTGCGTACGCCTCAGCGGAACGGGTTGGTGACCCGGACACCCGCATAGTCCTGGCCGTGGTTCAGGTCTTCGGACAGGACTTGAGTGCAGCCCATCGCACGGGATGCCTCGATGATCGCGGCGTCCCAGTACGAGAGCTGAAACCGCTGGCGAGCGTCCAGGGCCGCCATCATGATCCCGCTCGTGAGGTCCTGGACATGGAAACGCCGGAACGACTCGATCAGCCGGACCGCCTGCGAGTGCCCGATGGCATCCGGACGGCTGACGCGGGTCGCCTGCACGTAGAACTCCTGCAGCACCTGCACAGACAGCGCCAGGTCGCGATCCGCCAGGATGTCATTGGCGCGCTTGGCCTTATCCTGCTCCGCTGGGTCGCGCGAGATAGCGTAGAGCAGGATGTTGGTGTCAACGAACCGCACGATCGTGAACCTCGTCTCGGCCCAGCCGGCCGGCGGCGCGGAACTGGCCGATCTCGGCCTGGACCTCGCGCTGCAGCGCCTCAAGCCTGCCGAACTCTTCCATCCATCCGGACAACCGCTCAAGGTACGCGACGACCAGCGCACTCACCGAGGTGTCACGCTGCGCGGCAGCGACCCGGGCATTGCGGTAGACATCATCGGGAACAGAGACCGTAAGATTCCTCACAGTTTCACAGTAACACAGTTTCCGTGAAACACGCGGCGGATCCCGCCGTAGGACGACCTGATGGGCGCGGGCAAGGTAGCTCCCACCATTGATGAACTTTAGTCGGGCTGGGTGCCATGTGCCGCGCCCTTCTGCCACCCGTCAACGCTGCGGCCGGAGCGAGGCTCGAGCACCGGCCTGGTGGCGCGTCGAGCATCCGGGTCGCAATGCCGGGGTACCGTTGCGGCGTGTCGAACCCCTCGGGCCGAGCCGCCGTCCCGGCGCCGATGGGCGAGGTGAGCCCGGCCGCGGCGCCCTTCGGCCCCGAGGCGACGGGCCGGGCCCTGCGACCGGTCTCGCTCGAGGTGTGCGGCATCGCCGGGCTTCTGGGGTCGCTCTCCGTGCTGCTCGGGCTCCAGGTCGGCTCGCCGTTCTCGGTCAGGGCGCCCGGCGCCTGGTTCTTCGCCACGACCGACGGGGCACGGACGGCAGGCACCGGGTTCCTCGGGGTCATGCTCGTGGATGCCGGGATCGTGCTGATGCTCGGCGCGTGGTTCGAGGTCGTCCGCACGGTGCGTCGCCAGCCGTCGGTCCCGATGCCGCGGCTGGTGACGATCCTCGTCGCCTGGGTGGCCCCCGTCCTGGTCATGCCGCCGTTGTTCAGCCGGGACGTCTACAGCTACGCGGCGCAGGGGGAGATGGTGCAGCGGGGCCTCAACCCCTACGTCCGCACCCCGAGCGCGCTCGGGGGTGGCCCGTTCCTCGACCTGGTCGATCCGCTCTGGCGGCACGCGCCCGCGCCCTACGGTCCGGCGTGGGAGCGGCTGTCGGGAGCGATCGCGGGCCTGTCGCACCACGACGTCGCTATCGCCGTGGCCGGTTTCCGTCTGGTCGCGCTGGCGGGCCTCGGATTGATCGCCTGGGGAGTCTCCTCCCTCGCCCGATCGATCGGCCGCCCGGGGAGCGTGGCCTTCGCGCTGGGTCCGCTGAACCCCCTCGTCCTCTTGGTGCTCGTAGGCGGGGGCCACAACGAGGCGCTGATGCTGGGCCTGCTCGTCGCCGGCTGCGCGCTTGCCCGCCGGCACCACGCGTTGGCCGGCTTGATGCTGTGCGCCCTCGCCGCCCAGGTCAAGCTGCCGGCGCTCGTCGGCGCCGTCTTCATCGGATGGTGGTGGCACGATGCCACCGGGAGCTGGCGCCAGCGGGTCCCGCGTGTGGTGGCCGCGGTGGCGATCGTGGTCGTGCTCATGGGGGTGATCAGCGCGGTCTCGAACCTGGGCGGGCACTGGCTGACCGGGCTGGCCAACCCGGGCACCGTGGTCTCCTGGCTCGACCCGGCGACGGCGCTCGGACTGGCCATCGGCCACGCCGCGAGCGCCCTGGGTGCCGGAGGGCACACGGCGGGGCTCGTCGAGATCTCACGGGGCGTCGGCCTCGGACTGGCCGCGGTCCTGTCGGTCGGGCTGCTCCTCCGTTGGGGGCGCCGGGGGGAGGTCGAGGCCCTCGGCTGGAGCCTGCTCTTGTTCGCGGTCCTCGGACCCGTGGTGTGGCCCTGGTACGAGACCTGGGGCTTTGTGGTGCTTGCCGTGGTCGCCGAGGGCTGGACGCTGCGGCTCGTGCTCGCCCTGTCCGCGGTGGCGTGCTTCGCCGATATGCCGCCGGCCCGATCCCTTGGTGCACCGGATCCGGTGCTCACGGTGATCTGCTGGACCGTGCTCGCCGGCGCGGTCGCCACCTACGTGGCCGTCCGGCTCGTACCCTCCCTTCGGCCCTCGTCGCCGCTGGCAACTAACGCAGCCCCCGGCCGGGCACGCTGACCTGGACCCCCCAGCGGACGCCAGCACACCGTCACCCCCCGCCCCTGCACCGCATAACGGGCCGGATCAGCAACATAAGGGCGCATGCCCCGATGATGACGCTGATGACGATCAGGAGCAGCCGGTAGTCGACAAACGAGATCAGCACCGCGCCGGCCGCGATCGAGGCGGTCTGCGGAGTCAGGATCAGCATGGTCCAGGCAGCGTTCACTCTGCCCTGCAGCCGCGGCGGCGTGTGCACCTGGATAGCAGCGCGCGGACGCAGTTCTGAGTTCTCGCCGCGATCAGCGAATCTGAACATCGCCTGCTGAGCCTGCTCCCAGACCGTGCGCAGCTCCGCCGCGGTCATCCAGGTCGTCTGGCCGGCGATTCCGGACGCCAGGGAGCCCGAAGGCCGGCCAGGGAATGGGCTGGGAGCGCGGAGCGGACCTGGACTGATTCGGCCTGGCTGGCCGACTCGGCTGGGCACGTAGGCTCGGTTGCTGGGCTGCCTTGGCCCGGGCCACGATTACAGCCGCCGCGGAAGGCCGCGCCGGCGGGAGGAGAAAGGATGAGCGGGCGCCGGATTGACCTCAGCGCCACCCAAGTCATAGCCAGCCTGCTCGCCGCCGTCACCGGCGCTATCGCGGCGTCCTACACGGGCGTCGCCGGGACTGTCATCGGCGTCGCGGTGATGAGCGTGGCGAGCACGGCAGGTGCCGCCGTTTACCAGCACTACCTGGGACGAAGCAAGGAACGGCTGCGGTCAGCTGCGGTAGTCATCGCGCCAATGGCGACCTTTAACGGCACCGCGGGCCATCGGGCCCGGCGGGGTGCGGCCGAGCCGGCCAGTGCGGCCGAGCCGGCCAGCGCGGCGGGCGAGCCGGCCAGTGCGCCGGGCGGTCAGGCCAGGGTCGCGGGCCAGCCGGCCAGCGCGGCGGCAGAG
>DATGVY010000283.1:0-11115 GCA_035299845.1 Streptosporangiaceae bacterium | reverse complement strand
CCCGCAGTCGCGGGCCAGCTCGTGCACCCGGCCGACGACGGCCTCGATCTCGGCGGCGTCGTCCGGGCCCGCCCGGCGCAGGCCCGGCGGGCCTTCCGCCCGGCCCCCCGCCGCTGAGTGATCCGCCGTGGGGCGATCCGCCGTGGGGCGATCCGCCGTGGGGCGATCCGGCGGCGCAAGGGCGCGCAGCGACCTGGCCGGCATCGACACCTGGTACATGCCGCCCGCGGCCTCGTAGCCGAGCGAGCGGTAGATCGTCATGGTGGACGGGTACAGCACCGACAGCGGGTAGCCTCTGGCCGCGATCTCGGCCAGCAGCGCGGTCATCAGGGCGCGGCCCACCCCGGTGCCGCGTGCCTCCGGCGCCACCTTGACACCGGCCACCCCGGCCATCGGCAGCGACCGCCCCTGCCACCACTGCGCCATGTCGAAGAATCTCGCCGAACCCAGCAGCCGACCGCCGCCGAAGGCGCCGAAATGCCGGCCAGCCGCGACGGACTCCCTGGCGCTCGCCAGCCGACGAGCACCCTCCTGTTCGCCGAACGGGCCGAACGCCCGGCGGGCCAGGTCCAGGTCCGGCGCGAGATCGTCGTCCGGGGCGAGCTTGCGGATCTCCGGCAGCGCGCCGGTCACCGGCACACGGCCAGGCCGTCGCTCACCTGAGCCGCTCCGGTCACCCGAGCTTCTCCATGACCTCGTCGGGGACCGAGTAGTTAGCGTAGACGTCCTGCACGTCGTCGGAGTCCTCGATCGCCTCGATCAGCCGGAAGACCCGCCTGGCCTGCTCCTCGTCCAGCGGCACCTCGACGGACGGCAGGAACGCGGCCTCCGCCGACTCATAGTCGATGCCGGCCTGCTGCAGCGCGGTGCGGACCGCCACCAGGTCGGCGGCATCGCTGACCACCTCGAACGACTCGCCGAGGTCGGTCACCTCCTCGGCGCCCGCGTCCAGCACCGCGGCGAGCAGGTCGTCCTCAGCAGGCCCGGCTGCCTTGCCGACGATGACCACGCCCTTGCGGTTGAACAGGTAAGAAACGGAGCCGGGATCGGCCATCGAGCCGCCGTTGCGGGTGAGCGCGGTCCGCACGTCGGCGGCGGCCCGGTGCCTGTTGTCGGTCAGGCACTCGACCAGGACGGCGACCCCGCCGGGGGCATACCCCTCGTAGGTGACTGGCTCGTAGGCCGCGCCGCCCGCCTCCAGGCCTGCGCCGCGGCGGATGGCCCGGTCGATGTTGTCGTTCGGCACCGAGTTCCGCTTCGCCTTCTGCACGGCGTCGTACAAGGTCGGGTTGCCGGCCGGATCCGCGCCGCCAGTGCGCGCGGCCACCTCCACGTTCTTGATCAGTTTGGCGAAGAGCTTGCCGCGCCTGGCGTCCACGACGGCCTTCTTGTGCTTGGTGGTCGCCCACTTCGAATGGCCGCTCATGACCGTTCCCTCACCATGTCGACGAAGAGCTCGTGGATGCGCCGGTCCGGCGTCAGCTCGGGATGAAACGCGGTAGCCAGCGCGGGCCCCTGGCGGACAGCGACGATCCTACCCGTGCGCGGCTCGGTGCCGAGAATCTCGACGCCCGCGGCGGCCTCGTCGACCCAGGGCGCCCGGATGAAGACGGCGCGGAAGGCCGGGCCGGCGACACCGCGCAGCGGTATGTCGCTCTCGAACGAATCCACCTGCCGGCCGAACGCGTTCCGCCGGACCCTGATGTCGATGCCGCCGAGCGTCTGCTGCCCGCTGGCCCGGTCGGTCAGCCGGTCGGCCAGCATGATCATGCCAGCGCACGAGCCGAAGGCCGGCATGCCCGCGCTGAGCCGCTTGCGCAGCGGATCCACCAGGTCGAATGCCACCGTGAGCTTCCAGATCGTGGTGGACTCCCCGCCGGGGATGATCAGCCCGTCGACCGCGTCGAGTTCGTCCGGCCTGCGCACGGCAACGCCGCGGGCGCCCGCCGCGGCGAGCGCCCGCAGGTGCTCGGCGACGTCTCCCTGCAGGGCAAGTACGCCTATGGCCGGGCTCATCACCAGCCACGGCCGGCGTAGCGCTGCCCGGGTGCCAGCTCGTCCAGGCCGATGCCGACCATGGCCTCGCCAAGGCCGCGGGAGACCTTGGCGATGACGTCCGGGTCGTCGTAGAACGTGGTCGCCTTGACGATCGCCGCGGCCCGTGCCGCCGGGTCACCCGACTTGAAGATCCCGGACCCGACGAACACTCCCTCGGCGCCGAGCTGCATCATCATCGCCGCGTCGGCGGGCGTGGCCAGACCGCCGGCGGTGAACAGCACGACCGGCAGCTTCCCGGCACTGGCGACCTCGGAGACAAGCTCGTAGGGCGCCTGCAGCTCCTTGGCCGCGCTATACAGCTCCTCAGCGGAGAGCGCGGCCAGCCGCCGCATCTCGGCCCGGATGCCGCGCATGTGCCGGGTGGCCTCGACCACGTTCCCGGTGCCTGCCTCGCCCTTCGACCTGATCATCGCCGCGCCCTCGGCGATCCTGCGCAGTGCCTCGCCCAGGCTGGTCGCGCCGCACACGAAGGGGACGGTGAAACGCCACTTGTCGACGTGGTGCGCCTCGTCGGCGGGGCTCAGGACCTCGGACTCGTCGATGTAGTCCACGCCGATCGCCTGCAGCACCTGGGCCTCGGCGAAGTGCCCGATCCTGCATTTGGCCATGACCGGGACCGAAACAGCCGCGATGATCCGGTCGATCATGTCGGGGTCACTCATCCTGGCCACGCCGCCCTGAGCCCGGATGTCGGCGGGCACCCGCTCCAGCGCCATGACCGCGACGGCGCCCGCGTCCTCGGCGATCCTGGCCTGGTCCGGCGTGACGACGTCCATGATGACGCCGCCCTTGAGCATGTCGGCCATGCCCCGCTTGACCCGCTGCGTCCCCGTCCCCGGAGCCGCGCCGCTCGGGGAACCGGTGGTACCAGCGGGAGCACTGTGGACTGACACGAAGACCTCACATGATCGCTTCTAGTGGCTGTCTCCATGGTAGGCGCTGGCGCGCCGGGCGGCTGTCGCCGGCTTTCGGGTAGCCAGTCAGCCGGGCCGGCGGCCAGGCCCGTCAGCCAGTCAGGCCCGTCAGCCAGTCAGGTCCGTCAGCCGGCCAGGTGCGGTCAGCCGGCCAGGCCCGTCAGCCGGTCAGGTGCGGCATGTCCGTGCCCTGGCCGTCGGGTCCGGCGGCGACCAGCGAGTCGTCGATCTCGAAGAAGACCGGCAGGGCGGCACCGCCGGCCAGCCTGAGCAGCCGGACGAGCCGGCGGCGGCGCGCCGAGCGGGTCGCCGCGACCGCGTCGTTGTAGAACTTGCGCGCCAGGAACACCTTGTGGGACGCGGCCTCGACCTCAGCGAGCAGTTCCTCAGCGCCGTGCCTGCCGTGCAGCGAGGCCAGGAAGTCGGGCTGGCCGAAGGCGGCGCGCAACGCCCGGGTGAGGTCGCTTTCCCGCAGCTCCCTGGACTCGTCTGCGGTCCTCGCATCGTGCGCCGCGCCGGCCAGCAGCAGGCTGGTCGCCGGGTCAAGCAGGCAGGAGGAGGCCAGCTCAAGCGCTACCGAGCTGCGGCGGACAAGCGCGGCGTCGAGCGCGGCGCGGGCCGCCTCCAGCCGCGCGTGCAGCCGGTCGAGCCTGCCCGCCCGCCAGGAGATGTACACGCCGGACAGCAGCGCCAGGCCGACGATGAGGATGACGCTGGTCATCAGGCCACCGCCCCCGGCCATCACGCCACCACCCCGACGCCGGTGCCGCCGAGCGTCACGGTCTCGTAGACCTGCACGACGTCGCGCGCGATCACCGGCCAGTCATACCTGCGCACCGCCGCGGCAGCCGCCACGGAAAGGGCCGCCCGCCGCTCCGGGTCGTCGAGCAGGCGGCTGGCCGTCCTCGCCAGCTCGGCCGGGTCGCCGATGGCGAAAAGCTCGCCCGCCTGCCCGCCGCGCAGCACCATCCGGAACGCGTCCAGGTCGCTGGCCACGATCGGCGCTCCTGCGGCCATCGCCTCGGCCAGCACGATCCCGAAGCTCTCCCCGCCGGTATTCGGGGCGCAGAAGACGTCGACCGAGTGGTAGACCCGGACCTTGTCCGCCTCGCTGACCTGGCCGAGCAATATCACCCGGTCGCGCAGCGGGGCCGGCACCCTGGCCAGGACCTCCCCGGCATCCCCCGGGCCTGCGATCAGCAGCCGCAGGCCCGGCCGCTGGCCGCCGAGCATCTCGAACGCCGCGAGCAGTACCGCCAGCCCCTTGCGCGGCTCGTCCATCCGGCCCAGGAAGCCGAGCGCCCCGCCGGACCCCGGCCAGCCGGGCAGCGGATCGGCTTTCTCGTACCTGCGCACCGAGACCCCGTTCGGGATGAGCACGGCATCCCCGCCCAGGTGCTCGACCAGCGTGGTCCTTGCTGCCTCGGACACCGCGATCCTGGCGCTGATCTTCTCCAGGGCGGACTGCAGCATCGGCTGCGCGGCGTGCATGAAGCGGGAGCGCGGATTCGCGGTGTGCACGGTCGCCACGATCGGCCCGGAGGCAACCCAGCAGGCCAGCAGCGAAAGGCTCGGCGCCACCGGCTCGTGCACGTGCAGGACGTCGAACCCGCCGTCCCTGACCCACCGGCGCACCCGGCCGGCCGACAGGAAGCCGAACGCGAGCCTGGCGACGGACCCGTTGTACGGAACGGGGACTGCCCGGCCGGCCGGCACGACATAGCCGGGCAGCGGGGCATCGTCGTCGGCCGGCGAGATGACGGACACCTGGTGGCCGAGATCGATCAGCGCCTCGGCAAGATCCCTGACGTGCTCCTGAACCCCGCCGGGGACGTCCCAGGTGTACGGGCAGACGATGCCGACTCTCATGGGCCTGCCTCGGCGGCTGACCCGGCCGCGTCCGTCCCCTGGACGGCGGCGGGGCCGGGGCCGCCGGGGCGGCCATTGCCGGGGTCAGCGCTGGCGGGGCCGGCCGGGCCGCCGCCGCCGCCGGGGCCCGCGAGGCCGGCGGTGCCAGCGGCGGCCGCCACTGCGGCGGCCAGCCGGTCCGGGTCGAGATCAGCCGCGAACACCCGCTGCAGCATGTGCCAGTCCGCCGGGTGCGCGGTGATGCCCTCCTCGAAGGCGCGCGCGATCTGCTGCATCATGGCCGCGGCCTTCTGCTTCCTGTCCCCCTCGGCGGGCACCGGGATCTCGTCGTGAAAGCGCACCCCCCAGCCGTCGTCGGTGAACCAGAGCGTGACCGGAATCAGCGCCGCCCCGGTCTGCACGGCGAGCGCCGCCGGTCCGGCCATCATGCGCGCCTTCTCGCCGAAGAACTCCACCTCGATGCCGGTGCCGGTGACATCCCGGTCGCACGGCAGGCAGACGATCCGGCCCGCCCGCAGCCGCTGCGCCAGGACGCCGAACGGCCTGCTGCCTCCGCTGGCCGGCAGCACCTCCATGCCGAGGCTCTCGCGGAACCCGACGAAGCGCTCGTAGACCGACTCCGGCTTGACCCGCTCGGCGACCGTCGTGAAGGAGCCCGCGCCCCTGGCAATGATCCACGCGCCGGCCTGGTCCCAGTTGCCCATGTGCGGCAGCGCGAACACCACCCCGCGCCCGGCCGCGACGTGATCGAACGCGATCTGCACATCCCCTTCGTCGCGCATGCCGGCGACCAGCCGCCCGGCGGGGATCACCGGCAGCCGGAACACCTCCAGCCAGTAGCGCCCGTACGAGCGCATCGAGTCCCTGGATAGCGCGCGCAGCTCGCCGCCGGTCGCCGCCGGGCCGGTCACCCGGCGCAGGTTGGCCTCCAGCACCTGCACCCGCGGGCCCTGCCGGCGCCACGCGATGTCCGCCGCGGTCATGAATACCCACCGGGCCCAGGACTCGGGCATGCGGCACACGACGGACCAGCCGAGGCCGTAGCCGGCGTCGATCAGCCGGTCTTTGATTCCGGGCATCCATTACCTCCGAGGACTGTCGCATGGCGGACAGCGAGCACCCGCTGCGCTAGTGTGACAGCGCTCAGGAACGCAAGCACCCAGAGTCCCACCGGAAGCACGTACGGCACGCCAAGCCCGGTCAGGCCGGCCGACGCGAGCGCGATCACCAGCCGCTCCGACCGCTCGGCGATGCCCACGTCGCAGCGGACGCCCAGTCCCTCAGCGCGCGCCTTGGCGTAGGACACGAGCGCGCCGGTCACCAGGCAGAACAGGGCCAGCCCGGCGAGCAGCCTGCTGTGCCCGCCCAGCACGGCCCAGGCGGCGAGCCCGGCGAAGATCGACGCGTCGGCGACCCGGTCCAGGGTGGAGTCAAGGAACGCGCCCCATGCGCCGGTCGTGCCCTTGATCCTGGCCAGCGTCCCGTCCAGCATGTCGGCGAAGACGAAGAAGGTGCAGACCATCGTCCCGGCGAACAGGTGGCCGGTCGGGAAAAGCGTCAGCGCGCCCGCGCTGACCCCGACGGCGCCCACCACGGTCAGCGCGTTCGGGGTCACCGGCGTGCGCGCAAGCGCCCGCCCGGCCGGCGTCAGCAGGCGGGCGATGGCTGGTCGCAGCACGTTCAGCATGCGCCCCGATCCTACTGGCGAGCTGGCCGCGGCTTCGCTGGCGAGCGGGCGGGGCGGATCTTACTGGCGGGTAGGCCGGGCGATTGTGGCCGGGGGCTTGTGATCCGGTGGCCGGGAGGTAAAGGCTGGTCGTGCAGGCGCCGGTGCAGGCCAGTCGGGCAGGCGCCGGCGAAGGCTCGTTATGCAGGCAAGGTGACGGCCGTCGCGGAGGCGGCCGCGCGGACCTAACGGCGGATGTAACTGGCGGATGTAACAGGAGGCGGCGGCGATGGCCGATAAGACAGGCAGCTCGGGAGCCGCGGGCAGAGCGCCCGCGGCCGGCCAGGCCGACAGCGTGCGCAATGTCGTGCTGGTCGGCCACTCGGGGGCAGGGAAGACGACGCTCGTTGAGGCGCTGCTGGTGCATACCGGCGCGATCCAGCGGGCCGGCCGGGTCGAGGACGGCACCACGGTGAGCGACTTCGACGAGGTCGAGGTCAGGCAGCAGCGGTCGGTCAACCTCACCCTGGCGCCGGTCCTGCATGGCGGCGTCAAGGTCAACCTGCTCGACACGCCGGGTTACGCCGACTTCACCGGCGACCTGCGGGCCGGCCTGCGGGCCGCCGATGCCGCACTGTTCACCGTCTCCGCAGCGGACGGCATCGACGGCCTGACCAGGATGCTCTGGGAGGAATGCGCCGCGGTCGGCACCCCGCGCGCCGTAGTGATCACCAAGATCGACCATCAGCGCGGCAACTTCGACGAGGCGCTCGCCGCCTGCCGCGAGGCATTCGGCGACTCGGTCGCGCCCCTGTACCTGCCGGTGACCAGCGACCAGGGCGCCGTCAAGGGCCTGATCGGCCTGCTGTCTGAGCGGTTCTATGACTACTCATCCGGCACCCGCGCGGACAGCGACCCCGATCCAGGGGACGCCGGCCGGATGGCCGAGTCACGCAGCGCGCTGATCGAGTCGATCATCCAGGAGAGCGAAGACGAGTCGCTGATGGATCGCTACCTGGCCGACGAGCACATCGACGTCAAGGTGCTGATCGAGGACCTGGAGAAGGCGGTCGCCCGCGGCAGCTTCTACCCGGTGCTCGCGGCCGCCGCCCCGCACGGCATCGGCCTTGCCGAGCTGCTCGAGGTGATGACCGAGGCGTTCCCCGCCCCGCAAGAGCACCCGCTGCCGATGGTGACAGCGCTGGACGGCAAGACGGTGAGCAGCCTGTCCTGCGATCCGCAGGGCCCGCTGCTGGCCGAGGTGATCAAGACGGCCGCGGACTCCTACGTCGGCCGGATCAGCCTGGTCCGGGTGTTCTCCGGCACCCTGCGGCCCGATGCGACCGTGCATGTGTCCGGCCACGGCCGGGCCGGCAGCGGCCGGGCCGATCACGACCAGGACGAGCGGGTCGGCGCGCTCACCTCGCCGCTCGGCAAGCAGCAGCGCGCGGTCGCCCTGTGCGCCGCCGGGGATATCTGCGCCGTCGCCAAGCTCACCACCGCCGAGACCGGCGACTCCCTGTCGGACAAGGACCGGCCGCTGCTGATGGAGCCGTGGGCCATGCCCGAGCCGCTGCTGCCGGTCGCGATCACGGCGAAGTCCAAGGCCGACGAGGACAAGATGTCGCAGGCGATCGCCCGGCTTGTCGCCGAGGACCCGACGCTGCGCCTGGAGAACAACGCGGAGACCCGCCAGCTGGTCTTGTGGTGCATGGGCGAGGCGCACGCGGACCTGCTGCTTGACCGGCTGTCCACCAGGTACGGCGTGGCGGTCGAGACCGTGCCGCTGCGCGTGCCGCTGCGGGAGACCGTGGCCAGCAAGGCCCGCGGCCTGGGCCGGAACGTCAAGCAGACCGGCGGGCACGGCGAGTTCGGCATCGCCCACATCGAGGTGGAGCCGCGGCCGTCCGGCTCCGGGCTCGAGTTCATCGACAAGGTCGTCGGCGGCGTGGTGCCGCGGCAGTTCATCCCGTCGGTCGAGAAGGGCGTCCGCGCCCAGATGGAGGCCGGCGTGCTGGCGGGCTACCCGATGGTGGACATCAGGGTCACCCTGTTCGACGGCAAGGCGCACTCGGTGGACTCCTCCGACATGGCGTTCCAGAAGGCAGGCCGGGCGGCGCTGCGGGACGCGGCCGACAAGGCGCAGGTGCTCCTGCTCGAGCCGGTCGACGAGGTGTCGGTGCTGGTGGCCGACGACTACGTCGGCGCGGTCATGTCGGACCTGTCGTCGCGGCGCGGCCGGGTGCTCGGCACCGAGCCCGTACCCGGCGGCCGGACGCTGGTCAAGGCCGAGATACCGGAACTTGAGATCACCCGTTACGCCATTGACCTGCGGTCGATGTCGCACGGGACCGGATCCTTCACCCGGTCATACCTGCGCCATGAGCCGCTGCCCTCGCATCTCGCCGACAAGGTCGCCGAGGCCTCGAAGCCCGGCTGATCCAGGTGGCCGCCTGACGCGGCCGGCCGCGTCAGCCGACGGCGCGTCATCCCGGTGGCCGGCGGAGGCGGCCGGCCGCCTCCGCCGGCCGCGTCAGCCGGCAGCGGGTCAGCCGGGCGGCCAGGCGGCCAGGCGTCAGCCGGGCGGCCACGCCTCGGCGATCAGCTTGCGGGTGTCGGCAAGTAGCTGCGGCAGGACCTTGGTCTGCCCGATCACCGGCATGAAATTGGTGTCGCCGCCCCACCGCGGCACCACGTGCTGGTGCAGGTGCGCCGCGATCCCGGCGCCGGCCACGCCGCCCAGGTTCATGCCGATGTTGAAACCCTGCGCGCCGGAGGCCGCGCGCAGCGCGGTCATCGCGCGCTTGGTGACGCTGGCCAGCTCGGCGGTCTCGGGCTCGTTCAGGCTGGCGTAGTCGGCGACGTGCCGGTACGGGCACACCAGCAGGTGCCCGCCGTTGTACGGGTACAGGTTGAGCACGGCGTAGACCAGCCTGCCGCGCGCGACGATCAGGCCGTCCTCATCCGGCAGCCCCGGTATCCGGCAGAACGGGCAGTCACCGCCGTCTCCCGCATCGTCCGGCTTGCCCTCGCCCTTGATATAGGCCATCCGGTGCGGCATCCACAGCCGCTGGAACCCATCCGGCTGGCCCACCCCGTCCTGCTGTCCCGGCCCGCCGGGCCTGGCGTCCTCGCCGGGCGGGCTTGGCTGACCGGATGCGGCGCTCGGCAACATGAATGCAGCATAAGGGCCGCCCGCGGCCGCCCATGGGTGCCTCAGACCTGAATCCGGCCCGCGACCGCGGCGACGATCTCGGCGATCGCATCGGCCACGGGCACCCCGTTCTTCTGCTCGCCGCTGCGGTACCGGAACGACACCGCGCCGGCGGCCACGTCGTCGTCCCCGGCCAGCAGCATGTACGGCACCTTCTGCCGCTGCGCGTTCCTGATCTTCTTCTGCATCCGGTCGTCGCCGGCGTCGACCTCGGCCCGGATCCCGCGGGCGCGCAGCCGGGCGATGACATCTTCCAGGTACGGCACGTGCGCGTCGGCGATCGGGATGCCGACCGCCTGGACCGGTGCCAGCCAGGGCGGGAACGCGCCCGCGTAGTGCTCGACGAGGACGCCGAGGAACCGCTCCACCGACCCGAACAGCGCACGGTGGATCATGATCGGCTGCTGCCGCGAGCCGTCCGCTGCCTGGTACTCCATCCCGAACCGCTTCGGCAGGTTGTAGTCGAGCTGGATGGTGGACAGCTGCCAGCTGCGCCCGATCGCGTCCCTGGCCTGCACGGAGATCTTCGGCCCGTAGAACGCGGCGCCGCCGGGATCGGCGACCAGATCGAGGCCCGACTCCTCCGCCGCCTCCCGCAGCGCCTCGGTCGCGTGCGCCCAGTCCTCCTCGGTGCCGACGAACTTGTCCTTGGCGTCGTCCCTGGTGGACAGCTCCAGGTAGAAGTCGCTCAGCCCGTAGTCGCCCAGCAGGTCAAGCACGAACGACAGCAGGCTCTTGATCTCCGCCCCGGCCTGCTCGCGGGCGCAGAAGATGTGCGCGTCGTCCATGGTGAGGCCGCGCACCCGGGTCAGGCCGTGCACCACCCCGGACTTCTCGTACCGGTAGACGGTGCCGAACTCGAACAGCCGCAGCGGCAGTTCCCGGTAGGACCGGCCGCGCGCGTTGAAGATCAGGATGTGGAACGGGCAATTCATCGGCTTCAGGTAGTACTTCGCGCCCTCCATCTCCATCGGCGGGAACATCCCGTCGGCGAACCAGTGCAGGTGGCCGGAGGTCTCGAACAGGGTCGACTTGGTGATGTGCGGGCTGTTCACGAACTCGTAGCCGGCGTCGGCGTGCCGCTGGCGCGAGTAGTCCTCCATGGTCTTCCTGATCATCCCGCCCTTGGGGTGGAAGACCGCGAGCCCGCTGCCGATCTCGGCCGGGAACGAGAACAGGTCGAGCTCGGCGCCGAGCCTGCGGTGGTCGCGCTTCTCGGCCTCGGCGAGCATCGCCAGGTACTCGTCCTGCGCGCGGCGGGACGGCCAGGCGGTGCCGTAGATCCGCTGCAGCTGCGGGTTCTGCTCGCTCCCCCGCCAGTACGCGCCGCCGGTCCGCATCAGCTTGAACGCCGGTATCTGCCGGGTCGTGGGCAGGTGCGGGCCGCGGCAGAG
>DATGVY010000282.1:0-2758 GCA_035299845.1 Streptosporangiaceae bacterium | reverse complement strand
GCCTCTGTGGAGGGAGCAAGCGCGCGGGCCGCAGCGTTACGCGAATCCTGCAGCCTCGTCAAAGTCACAACGGAGGAGCCGAGCCGCTCATGTCACGGCGAAGGCAGCATCCGGCGGGATGGCGTTCCGGAGATGCGCCTGCCGGGTCCTTCCGGGGTATGGGGAGTGGCACGCGCGCATGGTCTGGGCCGGAACAGGAGAGACCCGTCTGCCTGGCCTTTCGTCGGGCAAAGACCGCTGGTATAAGCCGATGGTGAAATCTGGCGGAGGGCAGCGGGAGTCCGAGGGGGTCGTAGTACCTGTGATCGGCGTGCAGCATAACGCGCCGGGAGGGAAGGGCCCTCACTTTGATCACGCCGGTGGCGAGGGTAAGCGCGAGGGCATGACCGGGTCCGCCTGGTCCAACGACCCCGGCGGGCTGCGGCCTGCCGTAGCGGTGGACGGCACGCCGTCTGATGCGAAAGTGCGACAACTGCAGCGCAGGCTATGGACTGCGGCCAGGCAGTCCGGGGATCGGCGGTTCCACGCCCTGTATGACCGTATCCACAGGGGTGACGTCCTGTGGGCGGCGTGGGACCGGGTCCGTGCTAATCGCGGTGCCGCCGGGGTGGATCGGGTCACCCTGGCGTATGTGCAGGAGGAGTACGGGGTTGCCCGCATGCTGGGCGAGCTTCAGGCTGACCTGCGCGCAGGGGTGTACCGTCCCGCGCCGGCCAGGCGCGTGGACATCCCGAAGCCAGACGGCAGCAAGCGGCCGCTGGGCATACCGGGAATCCGTGACAGGGTGGCCCAGCAGGCCGCCAGGCTCGTGCTGGAACCCATCTTCGAGGCGGACTTCCATCCGTGCTCGTACGGATTCCGGCCGGAGCGGTCGGCTACGCAGGCGATGGAGCGGCTCCGAGCCGGCTTCATCGCGGGTTGTCAGTTTGTCGCGGAGTTCGACATCCGCAACTTCTTCGGCGAGATCGATCACGATCGCCTTCTCGCCGAGGTGGCACGCAGGGTGTCGGACCGGCGGGTGCTCAAGCTGGTCCGCCTGTGGCTGCAGGCAGGAGTGATGGTGGAAGGGGAGTTCCAGCGGACGGTCGCCGGGACGCCTCAGGGCGGGGTCATTTCCCCGCTGCTGGCCAATATCTACCTGCACGTCCTGGACACCGAGTTCTCCCGGCGCAGGCTGGGCGAGCTGGTGCGTTACGCCGATGACGGCGTGGCGCTGTGCCGCAGTGAGGCGCAGGCCCAGGCGGCCCTGGAGGCGGTCAGGGAGATCCTGGCCTCCCTGGGGCTGCAGCTGCACCCGGATAAGACGAAGGTGGTGGACCTGCGGCAGGGCCGGGAGGGGCTGGATTTCCTCGGTTGTCATTTTCACGCCCGGATGTCGGGGAAGCTGTGGGAGCAGAAGCGGATTGTCCGCTACTACCTGCACCGCTGGCCATCGGCCCGGGCGATGAAGCGGCTGAGGGAGAAGGTTCGGGACCGGTCCGGCCGTCACCGCGGCGGGGCTGATATCCGCGACGTGATCGCGGATCTCAACCCGCTGCTGCGGGGCTGGGGTAACTACTTCCGCACCGGCAACGCCGCCGTGAAATTCCGCCAGGTGGATGACTACGTCGTGAAACGGCTCCGCAAGCTGATGATCCGCAAGCGGGGACGGAACCTGCGGCCCGGTCAGTCGCTGGAGTGGAACGAGGACTGGTTTAACGGGCACGGCCTGTACCGGCTGCGCGGCACCATCCGCTATCCGAGGGCAGCGTAACCATGTCAAGAAGATCATCGGTAAGCCGTATGCGGGAAAACCGCACGTACGGATTGAAAGGGGGATGGGGAAACGGGCCTTCACAGGCACCGCGCCCCTGACTACCAATGAGTCCGGTCTCGATGGACAGCATCGGGTCCTACATCCGTGAGCAGCGCGAGCAGGCCAAGATCTCGCTCCGCCAGCTGGCCCAGGCCGCGGGGGTATCCAACCCGTACCTGAGCCAGGTGGAGCGCGGCCTGCGCAAACCGAGCGCGGACATCCTCGCCCAGATCGCCAAGGGCCTGCGGATCTCCGCCGAGGCCCTCTACGCGCAGGCGGGAGCGCTTGATGACCAGCAGCAGGAGGGGCCGGGCGTGTCCGTACCTGACGCGATCATGGCGGACACGGAGATCACCGATCGGCAAAAGCAGATGCTGATCGACGTCTACGAGTCGTTCATCAAGGAGAACCAGGCCGGGTAGGTTGGCAGCGTGCCATCGTTCAACGTGTTCACCCCGCTCCAGTGGCTGAACTGGGCGCTGCTTGTCGCCGCCTTCGTGGTCGAAGCCTGGGCATTCATCGACGCGCTGCGCCGGCCGACGGCGGCGTTCCCTGCCGCGAGCAAGCAGACGAAGCCGATCTGGCTGATCATCACCGGCGTCAGCTTCGCAGTTGGCCTGTTCAGCATGGCGGAGGACATCTCTTTGCTGGCCTTCCTGCCGATTATCGCCTTTATCGCTGCCGCGATTTACCTCACTGACGTCAGGCCCAAGGTGCGGGACGTCGGCGGCGGATCGACCCGCCAGGGACCCTACGGCCCCTGGTAGCGTGAACCGCCATGACCGAGACCACGTGGCGGACGCACCGGCTCGAGCTTGACGACCAGTCTCTGCGCGAGTGGAACGCGACCGTCCTCAACTCGGGCCCGGACGGCATCGTGCTCGACCGGTCCGCCTTCTACCCGGGCGGCGGCGGTCAGCCGCCTGACCACGGTGTGCTGCTGTGGGGCGGGGTGCAGACGCG
>DATGVY010000281.1:0-2098 GCA_035299845.1 Streptosporangiaceae bacterium | reverse complement strand
AACACGGCGGTTTCCTCGGGCCGTCTGTACTGGGAGAGCACGTACGGCTTCTTCGACGCCAAGAACGTCTCCATCCCGGCCGCCGTGAGCGTCTTTGCGCATGAGATCTACCAGGCCCCGCGCAGCTGGGCCGAGCGGGCTTACCCCCAGCTCATCTACTTCAACGAGGTGGACAGGGGCGGGCACTTCGCCGCCTGGCAGGAGCCGGCGCTGTTCGCCGCCGAGGTCCGCGCGGCGTTCCGGTCACTGCGCTAGCCCGGCAATTCGCACATGGACATAGATCAACTCCGGTGGCCTGGACACGGTGTCACGGCGTCACGGCGGGCGGGTCGGGTCCACGCCCAGCAGGTCCAGCAGCCGGGCCTGCACCGGGCTGGGCCGGATGATCTGTGCCGGGCTGGTCGCGGTGGCCGGGATCAGCTGCAGGCCGGCCAGGGCGGTCAGGATGAGCCGCCCGGTGGGTCGGGCTGGCTGCCGGTTGTACAGCCCGTCGACCTTTGTCTCGGGGGCCAGGTTGCGGCGGGCTTCTCGCTCGATCAGGCAGAAGACGAGCAGCGCGAGGCTGATCACGGTGATCAGGGCGGCGATCCGCCGGTTGTTCTTCAGGAACATCGGGGCGACGGCGAGCGGTCCCTTCAGGTTGCCGTAGCGGCGTTCCACGGCTTCCTGGCCCTTGTAGCGCAGCAGCACCTCGGTGGCGGTGATGCTGGCGTCCAGGCTGGTGAGCAGCGCGTACCAGCCGTCGGTGGCGGCTTCGGCGTCGATGGCGTCCTGGTCGAGCCACCAGGTGAGAGCGGGTTTCCCGGGACCGCCGGCCCCTTCGCTGGTGCCGGCCGCCGGGGTGGTGCCGACGGTGTAGCGCAGGTAGGGGCCGGCCTTACGGCTGGCGGCGATCTGCTGGAGCCGGGCGGTGACGGCCTGCTCGCCGGGGTAGAACCGGCCGCCGAGGCCGCGGGCCAGGCGGTCCAGGTCGTCGCGGGCGCGGGCGAGCTTCTTGGCGCGGCTGGCCGCGGCCGCGGCGGCCCGGGCGCTGGAGTGCACGAAGATACGGCGCAGCGTGATGGCCGGGTCGCTTTTGCGCTTGGGGTTGCGGATCTCAAACGGCTGGCTGTCTTCGAGGACGTGCCAGCGGCCCCGCTGCTCCGGGCTCTTATGCTCATCGCGCCGGGCGATGTAGCTGACCTCGGTGGCCTGTGCCAGGTCGCAGGCGGCCAGCTCGGCGGCCTTGACGTAGGTCTTGGAGGCCGGGGCCAGGAACGTGCAGCCCTTCCCGGTGATCGCGGCCACGTTGTCGTAGCTGATCAGCTTGGAGTCCCCGATCAGCAGGAACGTCTTGGCACCCGCGATCTTCTTCAGGGCGGTCATCGCCCCGGTTACCTGGGACACCTCGGCGGCGCCGCCGTCGTAGGCGCGGTGGTAGAGGGGGATCCCGCCGTCGCCGGCGGCCGCGATCCCGGCCTGCACCTGCAGCAGGTCCGTGCGGCGGTCCTTGGGGTGGCCGTAGCGGGGCTCGGGGTAGTCCTCATCGGCGCTGTCGCAGGCGCCGTGCAGCGAGAAGCTGGTCATGTCCCAGTGCAGCCGGGAGATATCGATGCCGAAGGCGGTGATGGCGCGGACGGCGACCGCCGAGGTGATCTGCTCCAGGTGCGGGGCGATCGCGTCCAGGGTGCGGCCCAGCTTGTCGTCGTTGAGGCTGGCCGGGGCGATGCCGAGGATCTCCTCCGCCGCCCAGGTGCGGGCCCAGTCCTGGACGTGCACCAGCGGGGTGGGGGAGGTGAGCCGGTTGCAGACCATCGCCTCGACCGCCTGCCCGGCGGTGACGGCGGCGACGTCACGGATCGGCGCTGCGTCGTCGATGATGGCGGCGATGCCCAGCCGCCGGCAGAACGAGAAGATGACCGGAAAGGGAGCCGAGCATCTTGATCTGCCGCCCGGCCGGGTCAGCATAGGCCAGCGGTGGCCGTGCGGGCCCGCGGGTCGCCATCACCAGGCCGCCCCGGCCGCCCGGGCGGCAAGACGCCGGGCCTGCCGGGCATCCAGGGCGCCGGCGGCGGCCTGCCCGGCCAGCCAGCAGGTGAGGGCATCGGCGAGCGCGCCC
>DATGVY010000280.1:0-2711 GCA_035299845.1 Streptosporangiaceae bacterium | reverse complement strand
TACCCGGACTTGCTCCGTCGCGGCGTAGGCCTCGTAAGAAACCTGATACGGCATCGGGCGACCTGCGAGCAGCACCGCGTCCTTACTCATGCAACGCCAGGTCACGACTCCGATTCCAGGAAAGTTGGCCAGGACGCCGCCCTGAGGGCTCGAAGTCGCGGAGTGGCCGCTGGGGTGGGAAGACCCTCCGCCCGTACATCCTCCGAGGCATACAAGGACCGCGATAGCCGCCGCCGATCGCCTGTTGGGCATGGTGCTTCCTCCGCGCCAGTAGCTTAACAATCGCACGAAACGATCAGGCCGCGTCATTCGCGAGGCCGAGACTCGGATGCAGGAACCCCGTGGATCATCTGGCGGTCGTTAGACGAGACATGGTCTCGGTCATGGTGCGCGGAATGCAGTCGGTCGCGTCCTCGCCGAGCGGCCACGCCGTTCACCCGCCCCGGCTCAGAGGACGTTGTCTCATGTAAGCCAGCGCCTCCCGCCCGCCGCGCCTGTACTGGCAGCGCCGACGTCGGCAACTACCGCCGGTGACATCAGCACTCCACTTCGGCGTGCGCTAACCGCCGTTCTGACGCCGTCCCGGTCGCCGAGCGTGGCGGCCCGCGGTGATCCCGAACGGGATGTTATGCGTCCGACCGTGGATCGATGGGATCGGCGATACCGGGGAACCGCGGCGTGCTGGGATGCGCCTGTCGCGGCGCGTCAGTGGCCGGGAGTGAAGGCGGGTCCGCCGGGCCTGTGGCGTGCTTATTCATCGCGGGCAGGCTCCGGCCACCAGCCCAGCTGTGATCCGTCCCGCCATATCCAGCGCTGGGCCGGCCCGGTGGTGGTGAGGATGTCGGCCAGCCAGCAGGTCTCATCCGGATCCCAGCCCGCCAGCAGGCAACGCCCATCACCGTGTCGACGCTCACGTTATTGAGCAGGGGTGTTGCTCACGTAATTGACCAGGGCCTGGCCTGGTCTTGTTCTACTAGGCGGGCTCCTTTCCTGTCGCGGTGACACGCTGGCCGGGTCGTTTTCTGGGTCTGTAGCTGGGTCCGTTCATGACGACCTGGTGACTGTTGTTGATGACCCGGTCGAGGAGTGATTCGGCGACGACGGGGTTGGGGAAGAGCGGGTACCAGTCCTGCGGCGCGCGGTTCGAGGTGAGCAGCAGCGATTTGCCGGCCCGTTCGCTGATGAGCTCGTACAGGTCGTCGGCCTGGGCGGCGGTGAGCTCGCGCATGGCGAAGTCGTCCAGGATCAGCACGGCGGGCCGGGCGAGCTCGCCGAGCCGCTTGTGCCAGGTGTGGTCGGCGTGCCCGCCGGCCAGGTGGGCCAGGGCGCGGCTGGTCTTGATGAACCGGACGTCGGCGCCGTGGCGGACGGCGAGGTGGCCCAGGGCCTGGGCGACGTGGCTCTTGCCCACCCCGACCGGCCCGTACAAGATCACCGACTCGCCGGCGTGCAGCCACCGCAGCGCTGCCAGGTCGCGGATCTGGGCGGCGGGCAGCTTCGGGGAGGCGGCGAAGTCGAAGCCCTCGAGGGTGGCTTGTTCCTCGAACCGGGCCTTGCGGAGCCGGCGGTGGATGGACATGGCCTGGCGGCGGGAGATCTCGTCTTCGCACAGGACCTGGAGGAACTCGATGTGGCCGAGTTCCCCGGCGCGGGCCTGGGCCAGGCGGGCGTCGATGGTATCGAGCATCCCGGACAGCTTCAGCGTCCGCAGCGCCTTGTCCAGGGAGCCGGTCTCGATGACGGTCGTCATGGGTGTCAACTCTCGTTTCGCCGTGCTGGCCGATGCCGGTAGCGCTGCCGGGCGGCCTGGCGGGTGACGCCGAGCCGGGCGGCGATCTGGGCCCAGGTGCAGCCGCGGGACCGGGCCCGGGTGACGGCGGCGGCGAGGTGGCGGCCGGCCTGGCTGGCGGCCAGGGCGGCCTCGGCGACCCAGTCCAGGACGTCCGGGGCCGGGCCGGGCGGCAGCGGCGCCGCGACGATGCCCTTGCCGAGGGTGGAGCGCGACGCCGCGCACGGGCCGCACAGCGCGACCGGGCCGAAGGCGACCTCGGCGGTCAGGGTGCAGTGCGGCCGGCGGGCCGGGTCATCGGCGTAGTAGCACAAGACCGCGCGCCGGCGCATGGTGCGGCTGGTCACGACGCCGCGTCCGTTCCGGGGCGCAGCCGGACGACGTTGCCCGCGGCGGGCTGCGCGGCGAACAGCGCGCCAGGGCCGTGCAGGAACGCCCCGGCACCGCCGTCCCCGGCCGGCGCGGCCGCGGGGAGCTGCTCGGTGCCGGCGGCGAGGATGCCCTTGACGGTCCGGTAGGACGGGTCGCCCGCCTCGGCCGCTCTGGCGCAGGCGGCCTCCAGCCGTCCGGGCTGGTGCCGGTCGGCCAGGTGCAGCACGCCCTGGGCGGCGCGCAGCCTATACAGCGCGTTGTCTTCCAGCAGGCCGCCGATCAGCGCCGAGCAGGCCGGGCCGATCTCCGCGGCTTTCTTCCGGCACCAGGCCGGGGTGCGCATGTGGAACGCGATCTTCTCCGGCGGGTAGTCGGCCAGGTCGGTCTGCTTGCCCCGCAGCTTGCGGACGTGGGTCTTGACCAGTTCGCCGTGATCGAAGAACTGCACCATCGAGGAGGTCAGCCGAACGTCGAGGGTCTTGCCGAGGTGCGGCCAGGGGATCGAGTACAGCACCCTGGCGACCGAGGCGTGGATGTCGGGGCCGACCTT
>DATGVY010000279.1:0-4334 GCA_035299845.1 Streptosporangiaceae bacterium | reverse complement strand
CCTTAGCCTCAATACCCATAACCTAGGTGGAGCTGTCCCAGATGGTGACGCTGGCGATGTCGACCGAGCGAGCGGTCCAGCGGATCGCACAATGGCACCCGCCAGTAGACCGCGTTGGCGATGTCGTAAACCCGCGTGGTGGGCTCGGCCAGGTCGAAGTCGATCAGCGGAGGAGGCAATTCGCCACAAATTGGTAATGTGTCACGGTGACGTCCTGGTTGCGGTGATGTCGCCAGCTGACCTGCTGTTCTTCGACGCGGCCAGCTTCCTCGCCTCGGCGGCATCCCTCGCCCTCATCCGGCGCAGCTTCAACGCAGTCGAGCCGCCCTCGCCTCCGGCCGCCGGCCTGAGCGGCCTGCTCGGTGACGTCCGGGCCGGCCTGCAGTACGTCTGGTCGCAGCCGATCCTGCGCAGCATCTCGCTCATGTGGCCCTGATCAACTTCGTGGTGTCCACCGAGAACAGCCAGCTCGTCCTGTTCGCCGAGCGGGTGCTGGGCGCCACCGACAGCCAGGTCGCGCTGCTTTTCGCCGCGGGCGCGGCCGGCGTCGTTGTGGTCAGCGTCTCGGCCGCCGCGATCCGCCGCCGGCTGAGCTTTACGGTTACCGCGCTCGGCGCCCTGATCGTCAGCGGGCTGTCGGTCACCGCCATGGCCCTCATTGGCTCCTATCCGGCGGCCCTCGTGCTGTGGGCCGCGTCATCAGGGTTCGGCCTGCTCCTGAACATCAACACCAGCTCGCTCCGTCAGGCCATCGTGCCCAGCCACCTGTACGGCCGGGTCGTCAGCGTCGCCATGGTCCTGGCCTGGTCGGCCATCCCGCTCGGAGCTCTCGCCGGCGCGGCCGCCATTCAGCTGACCGGCAGCCCGGCCGGCGTCTACGCCGTGACCGGCGCACTGACCGCCCTGATCGCGCTGTCGTTCGGCTTCAGCGCGGTCAGGCACGGCGACCGCTACCTGGCCGAGGCCTCGGCCAGCACCCCCGGTGCGGGCGAACCCGCAGCAGCGCAGACCTGACTGGCTGCCACTCGCTAAGCCGGCTTGGCTCAGCTCAAGTCAGCGGAGAAGGGAGATGGTGTCGGCCTCGTACACCAGCAGCGGCCGGCCACGTGAGCAGTCCGCGGGCGCGGAGCCTAATCCGGCCCGGCGTGACCGGGCGGGCCGGGAGGCGCAGGTGCTGGCGTGGCAGCGGGCACAGGCCAACCGGTCCGGAGACGGCTCGCTTCCCTCCGGCAGGGACATCGGCCATCAGCATGGCCGCCACGAGCGGTGGGGCCGGCTCGTCAAGCGGTCCGGACTGGCCGGCGAGCTGGACCCGCAGACCTAGCCGCCATGCCATGTCACGCTTCTAGACAGAGCGCAGATCGCCGATACTCTGGAGCGATCTTGAAGCGTCCACGACGTCTATTTCCTGCCGGTAGACGGCTGTCGTGGACTGCTTCCCTGGACCGTGTCCGCCAACCGATCTGACGCGGACCCCCCTTATCGTTGCCGATTTTAGCGGTCCAGTTCCCATGCGGGAACGCTGTTCAGCTACATGTCAACCACGCACAAGTCCTTAGCTGCCAGGGTTTTTCGTATATGGGCCTCAGAGATCGCCGATTCCTTGCCGATGCTGAGCGTCGCAGTTCCGCTGTGGGCCGCGCTCAGATTGCCCCCTTCGGCACACCGGCGGGTTAGCGAGCGGACAATCGGTTCGCGGCAGATGAGCATGCCGCACCGGGGTTCAGAGGGGTGACCGAACCTCAAAGAGCCGGCGATCACTAACGCGGCCTACCCACCGCAGGAGATGCCACCGCCAATTGCCCAGCCGGGCTTGCGGGCCATTACTACCTCGGTGTCGCCTGGCCAGTCCCAGAAAATACCCTCGGCAGAACGGTTCGCGAGCAGCGCCCGCACCTCCCCAGCGAAGTCGTCAAGACGATCACCAAACAGGTGCGGCGCCGAGGATGAGAGGGAAAAGTAGCCGGACAGGACGCTCTGGCTATCTCGCAGCAGGTCGGGGATGCCTGGGACGAAGAACTGGTGCGGAACACCAAAGCGAGTCCGGGCCAGCACATCCTCGAAGCGGTGAGTTCGTTCTCGGGCGGTGCCCTGGCCGGCGCGCCGGGTAGATCCAAGATATTTCTCCGCCAGCGCCTTGATCTCATCGTGAGGGACCGGAGGCACCCCAGGATCTGGTGGCCGGGGCCGCCCCGTCACCGTGTGGACGATGAGTGCCAGCGCACCGCCGGGCTCCAGCATGTCGTAGACGGCCTCGGCCACTCGCTGCTCGTCGGTCCAGTGGAAGGACTGGCCGAAGGTCACCAGCCTGTACGGCCCTGGCGCGACCGCGGGCAGGTCCTCGGCCAGGCCCTGGACCCAGCGGATGTTCATGACTCTTTTTTCCTCGGCTGCGCGACAGCCCTCCGCAAGCATGCCGGCGTCAGGGTCCAGACCGACCGCGCGGGCGAACAGATCAGCGAGCCGGACGGTAAGCACGCCAGGGCCGCAGCCGACATCCAGAAGCCGGCCGTTCCCATCGAGACCCGTCTCCTGCGTCAGGACGGCCTCGAGCTCCGGTGAGTACGCGGGGCGCCCGTAGCGATAGTGGGCAGCAGAGCCGAGGTAGATGGTCGGGTCATACGGCACCGCACCAGTATCCCCAGGTCCACGACCACAGCGCGACCGGCGGCCTGCAGCTTCGGGCTGTCCGACATTGACGACCTCGATGCCGCGATCACGGCGATCAGCGCCGCGCTCCGCCCGCGCGGGTGCTTCGTCTTTTCGATCCTGCACCCCTGCTTCCCAGGCGGGAAGGACATAGCGGGCTCGTGGCCAGCCTCGGCGAGCTACAACGACGAAGGACGCTGGACGTCGCGGGAGGCCCGTTCCGCGCTCCGGCGCCAGGTCCGGGCCAATCACCGGACACTGTCGACCTACCTCAACACGCTCCGAAGCCACGACCTGTGGATCGACCGCATCGCGGAGCCGACGCCAGAGCCCGGCTGGGACCCGGCTCACGACGCCGACCGCAAGCCCGTGCATCTCGTAGCCCGGTCGATCAAACTGACAGAGGGCTAGCCGGGGCCGGGTTGCTTGGCGTCGGTCTTCGCCGAAGCCGCGGCCATCTTTCGTAGCTCCGCCCAGTCGTAGGCGGCCTCGGGCCGGTCACGCACCAGCGCGTCGATCGTCTTCGCGTCCTGGCCGATCAGGATCCGCCACGTCCCTGACCGCACTCCGTCGAGGATGATGGTCGCCGCATCAGCCGCGCTGACCGGCGCCTTGTCCCGGAAGTCGGCGTTCATGCGCACGAGCATCTGGCGCACGTCATCGGCTGTCGCACCCTCGGGCAGCAGATGGGCCGAGATCAGCTTGGCCTGCACGTCGGGCGGGAACAGCTCCTCCACCTGCGCGTCGCTCATCAGCCCCGGTTCCGGCAGCCCGCGGGCCCGGATGCTGTTCGCCACGATGTCCGTGCCCACGTGCCCCGGCATCACGACCGCGACCCGGACATGAGGCGCGTGGGTGCGCAGGTCTTCGATCAGCGCCTCGGAGAAGCCTCGCACCGCGAACTTGGCCGTGCTGTAGGCGGTCTGCGGCATGCCCGGGCCGACCGCCGCCCAGATCCCGTTCAGGCTGCTGGTGTTGACGAGGACGCCTTCGGGGCTCGCGGTGAGCAGCGGCAGGAACGCGCGAGCGCAGTGGTAGACGCCCCACCAGTCGACGGCGAACACGCGCTCCCACTCGTCGCGGTCATCTTTGACGAAACTGCCGCCGCCGCCGATGCCGGCGTTGTTGAAGACCAGGTCGACGTGGTCGCTAACGTGCTGTTCGAGCACCTCATCCCGAAACCGCAGGACCTGCGCCTCCTCGGCCACATCGCAGGCATGGCCGGTGACCAGGACGCCAGGCGGCGCATCCGCTCGCGCCATCGCCGCGGTCTCCTCGATCGCCTGCGGGTTGAGGTCGCAGGCCGCGACCGAGCAACCCTCCGCGGCGAGCTGGCGGACGAGTTCCCGGCCTATGCCCGATCCGCCGCCGGTGACCACCGCGAGCTTCCCGGTGAAGGATCGGACGGCGCCGGGCCCAGTGCCTTCGTCTGCCAAGGCGAACTGCATCCTTCCGCATTGCGAGCTATCCCAAATCCTAACGGGCAGGCTGCCAGCGGGTTGTGCGCCATCGACAAGGGACGGGAACGACGCATCCGCAGCGGCCCGTGTGGTGGCCCATCTGGGAAGAAGACTTCAGCGATCTCGTCGCCACCTTCCTGCAGCACGACTCTGGCCACGGCAACGCAAACTATGCCGCTACGTCAGCACTAGGCCTGGCAGCTGCGAACTGTGCGAATCGCCCGC
>DATGVY010000278.1:0-26106 GCA_035299845.1 Streptosporangiaceae bacterium | reverse complement strand
CCAGCAGGGACCAGGCAACAGCGTCGGTATCGGCATGGCGGGCCCTCGCTGGAGCGGCCGGCCGCCGGTGTTCCACCTGGTCCTCCCAGAACCTATCCGCCGCCTGGTAGCTCACGACGCCACCACCATCGGCCTGCCCTCCAGCACGACAGGTACGCAGCGACTTCTCCGATGAATCAGGCCACCGTGCCAGGACAGCCGGGGCTTGGAAGCGCCCTCACATCGGCAAGATCGCCACGCGCTGGCGCACCGGGAGCGGCATGAAAGTGCGCTGAGCTGAATGGCTTTACCGGCTGGGCTTGCGTGGCGGCTGGTTCCGTGGCTCAGCTAGCCTTCCGGTGTTCGGGTGAACCCGCCTAGGTGATGCGGGTAGATGCTCAGCGGAACTCCTGATCCTGCCTGCTGCTGGAGCATCCGCAGGATATTTCCTGTTGGCGTTCCGAATACCTGGATGCCCGTGGTGGCCTCCAGTGTCTGGGCGTAGGCCTCCCGGGCGCGGTCACCAATGATGCCCATATGGAATTCCAGGGAGGCAGCGTCCGGGTGGACCTGGACAACTGTCACCTCGCTGCGATCCTCACTGGCGTACTCGTTGAACGCGATCAGCCGTGGCTCATTCGCCTCGATGAAGCGTGACAGCCCCGGGACGCGCTGCTGTTCGGCGCCGAATCTGCCCTCCCTGAGCCGGTTGGTGGCGATGAAGATGAACGGTCCGGGCATGTGGCTCCCTCATCGTTGTCCTGCAGCTGGCTGGCGCGGTCCCATGGTCCCCTGGCTCCCCATGATGGTCGCGTCCGGTCCCCTGCCGCTCACAGGGCTACCCGGGGGTTCACGCGATTCACCCGTCCGGTCTGCCCCTCGCCTGTGGCCGCTCGGATGGGACGGGAGGTCCTTGGGCTTTCCCCTGAGCTCCGCACCCCGCTGTTACCAGCGGCGCACGTCAGGGCGGGCCGGGCCGTGAGCACGCGCCCGGAACTACGCTGCCGACATGATCGGCCCTCCAATCCGCGAGTTCACTCGCAAAGGTGCGACCTCGTGTCGCAACGGCAGGTGAGGACACTCTTCTGATGCCCATGGCGGGCCAGTGCGATCTTGGCGGGCCGCAGGCGGGACTGGCTACAGGCTCTTACGCATGACCGTTACGTCCATGCCGTCGTGCTGATCGTGACGGATGATCTGCCAGCCAAGACGCTGGTAAAGCTGCTCCGCTGCGGAGTCACGCTCGGTGTACAGGTACATGGCGTCGTGTCCCAGGGCAGCGGCCCAGGTCTCGCATCGCGACACCAGCAGCGCCCCGTAGCCATGCCGGCGCGCCGGCTGGTCGACGTACAAGCCCTTGATCCACGGGGACATCCCCGCGACGGCCTCGTGCCCGGGCATGTCGCGCTCGACCAGGCACGCGGCCCCAACCGCGGCACGCCGGACCACCGCGACCAGCGTGCCCGGTATCTGGTCCGCGCCAGCCTGCCGGGCCAGGGCCGCGGCACCCCGACCTCGCGCCAGTAATCATCCCAGGTGGCGAAGCCCTCGGGAGGCGGCTCAACCTCATACCTCAACGCGGCGGCCCAAAAGCGGGAAAGCCGCTCGGGATCGGCGCAGTCCATCACCAGCTGGAAGTTGACAGCCACTCGTCTCTCCTCGGCGCTTGGAGTACCTCCCGGCAGCTTGCAGCAGGCGTCTGACATCGGCCTTGCGCAGTGAGCTGACCTGCCGTTCCTTCACCGGTACGTCCCACGCACGTAGCGGCATGTGCGTGCGCCCGGCGGTGGGCGTCGTGGTCGCCCAAAGTGTGGCCAGTATCGGCTTGCTGCTGCGCGTAGCTGCGGTTGCAGGCTGGGGGCCAGCACGATCGGACTGAGCAAGGAACCCAAGACCCCCATCGTCAGCTGGCCGCCGGCTCGGTGAACCGGCGTCGCACTGGCTGGCGGGTGCGCGGCGGTCCGGTGGCGTTCAGTATGGCTGGATGGTGTGAGCCGCCGTGGGCGGTGGCAGGTCCGGTCTGGTCGCCATGGGTCCGGGTTGCGGGTGCCCGGGCGGATGCCGGGCATGCTGATCGGGTGGGCAGGCCGGAGGTAGATGTCCGTTTCGCGGATGAACTGCAGATGTTCCTCGCGCCGCGGCACCGGCGCGGGCAGGTCAAGGTGGCCTGCGATGGCACCTCCTCGCTTGGCCACGTGGTGGAGTCGCTCGGTGTGCCGCTGCCCGAAGTCGGCGGCCTGGTCGTTAACGGCCGGCCGGCCGCGCCCGGATACCGGCCCGGCGGCGGGGATGTGGCGGACGTCGGTGCCGTGCGCCGGCCGCAGCGGCTGGTATCGGCGCGGTTCGTTCTCGACGTCCACCTGGGGACGCTGGCGCGCCGGCTGCGGCTGGCGGGCGTGGATGCCGCCTACGCCAATGACCGTGACGATGACGCCCTGATCGGGCAGGCGAACGCCGGGCGGCGGGTGCTGCTGACCCAGGATCGCGGGTTGCTGCGCCGCAGGAAGCTGTGGCGCGGCGCCTATGTGCGGGGCGCGCGCCCGGACGAGCAGTTCGCTGACGTGCTGGACCGGTTCGCCCCGCCGCTGGCGCCATGGACCCGGTGCACGGCGTGCAACGGGCCGCTGGCACCCGCCCGCAAGGCCGACGTCGAGGCGTTGCTGCGGCCCGGCACGCGGCGTAGCTATCAGGCGTTTTCGCGCTGCGCGGGCTGCCGCCGGGTGTACTGGCGCGGCGCGCACAGCAAGCGGCTTGAGGTGATCGTGGAATCGGCAGTCCGCGCGGTCAGCGCAGCCGATTCCCGCCATGACCAGTAGCCACCAGGCCCCAGTCCTCCTCGTAGCCGGCTGCGCGGCCGACGGGCTACGGGCGCTCGAGGCTGAGGATAGCTGCGCCTGGTGGCATGTGTGGCATGCTGCCACCTGGGAGGTGGTCCAGTGGAGACGGAGCCAGGATTCCCCAGGATTCGGCAGGTGGTCCTGGATAGCGCCGACGCCCGGGCGCTAGCGGAGTTCTACCGTCGGCTACTGGGCCTGCGCTACCGGCCAGGAGATGAGCCTCCAGCTGCCGGCCAGCCGGATCCGCTGGGCCAGGACTGGCTGGTGCTGCAGGACGCGGCCAGCAGTACCCGAGTGGCGTTTCAGCAGGTGGCAGAACTCCCGGCGGCGACGTGGCCGGCGGGCCCGCGACCACAGCAGATGCATCTGGATATGACGGTGCCGACGGCAGCGGACCTCGACATCCAGCACGAGCGGGCCCTGGCGCTCGGCGCCCGGCTGCTCTATGACCGCTCCGACGATCCCGGGGAGCCATTGCGCGTATACGCCGACCTCGCCGGACATCCCTTCTGCATCTTCGTGGTCAACCCGGCGGCGGCCTGAGCCGCCGCCCCACGCTCCGGACATCGCGCTCGGGGATCGCCACATCGCCATCCTGCCGCCCCGCCAGCAGCGCATTCCAGAAGAACTGCCGGCGGCGCTCCGGACGGACATCGCGCTCGGGGATCGCCACATCGCCATCTTGCCGCCCGGCCAGCAGCGCATTCCAGAAGAACTGCCGACAGCATGACCGGGCTTGCTGAGGAACCGCGCCTTGTCGCCCGCCGCCCGCCATGACGCCGTCACCGGGGACCGGCAGAAACTGTCAGCCCCGCTGCACACGCACCTGACGCTTGATCCGGGCCAGCATCGCTGCCATGCCGCGCAGCCGCAGCGGGCTCACCAGGTCCTGCAACCCGAGCTGGCTGGAGAACTCCCCGGGCGTCGCCAGGATCTCGTCCGCGTCGAGGTCGTCCAGTCCGGCGTGCAGAATGCCAGCGAAGCCGCGGGTGGTCGGCGCCTCCGGCGGCGCGTCGAAGAACAGGTGAACGGTGCCGCCGTCATCCACCTCGACGGCCAGGAAGAGCGGCGACTGGCACTCGGGTACCTGCTCGAGCAGGTCGCGATGCCCGGCGTACCGGGCAGGCAAGGGCGGCAGCTCCGCGGAGAACTCCAATAGCAGCTGCAGCCGCTCCTTTTCGGGGACGGCGCTGAAGTCCTCGATGATCTCCTGCAGGCGGGGATGCAGCGTGCCGGTCGTCACGGATTCTCGCCTCGGGTGATGGGGACCCGGACGGTGTTCCCCCACTCGGTCCATGACCCGTCGTAGTTGCGCACGTGCGGATAGCCCAGCAGGTGGTGCAGCACGAACCAGGTGTGGCTGGACCGCTCTCCGATCCGGCAGTAGACAACGACGTCATCGTCCGGGCGCAGCCCCACCTCGCCGGCGTAGATCGCCTCGAGCTCCTGGAGGGTGCGGAAGGTGGCATCGTCGGCAGCGGCGCGTGACCAGGGAACGCTCTTTGCGCCCGGGATGTGCCCGCCCCGCAGCGCACCCTCCTGCGGGTAGTCGGGCATGTGCAGCAGCTCGCCGGTGTACTCGCCGGGGGAGCGCACGTCGATCAGCGGCTTGCCGAGGTGGGCGACGACCTGGTCCCGGAACGCCCGGATCAGCGCGTCGTCGCGTTCGATGACCGGGTAGTCCGTCCGGGGCCGCCGGGGCACGCCAGTTGTGACCGGGCGGCCCTCCGCGATCCACTTCGTCCGCCCGCCGTCGATGAGGCGCAGGTCCGGGTGCCCGAACAGCGCGCACACCCACAGGGCATACGCCGCCCACCAGTTGTTCCTGTCGCCGTAGAGCACCAGCGTGGTGTCTCGCGTGATGCCCTTGTCCGACATCAGCCGCGCGAACCCCGCGCCGTCGACGTAGTCGCGGGTGACCGGGTCGTTGAGCTCGGTATGCCAGTCAAGCTTCACCGCGCCGGGGATATGACCGGTTTCGTACAGCAGCACATCCTCGTCGGACTCGGCCACGACAAGACCAGGATCCTCAAGGTGCCCGGCCACCCACTCGGTCGTGACGAGCATCTCCGGGCGGGCATACTCCTGGAACTTCGGCGCGGAATCATACGGCAGCGCCACGGTTACCTCACCTCCGCTCGCTATCCGCCTCCACGGTCGCACACCGCGCTGCGGGAGGCGAAACCATCCCCCCATGAGGGAACGCTGCGGCGGCGCCCAGCCTTCCCTTACCTGCTCAGCCTAAGCCAGATAGGCCCCACCGGGCGCAAGGCGAGATCTAGGAAGCCGCGACCTGATTCGGTTCGGCGCAATATCGGCAACAACCGGACGATATCTCGGGTCGGATGAGATTCTGGCAAGCCTGTGACAGCACTGGACGGCCGTCCCAAGGAGAAGCGTTGATGCACGCACTGGCATGCCTGCGGCGGGCGGGGGTCATGGCTGGGGTTGCCAGCCTGGGCGCACTGGTGCTGGGAGCCTGGCCGGCGACCGCGGCAGCCGGCCGGCCCAGTGCCTTCGTGCAGTCGGCGGGGCAGCCGCAACGGGTGGATCATCCCAACGTCGGGGCCACCCACTCCCCTCAGGTGCTGCGCCAGCTCGCGGGCCCGGCTAGCGGCGCCGGGCCGGTGGCGCGGTCCGCGGCCACGGGGGCCATCGCGGGCGCGCTGCAAGGCGTGGACGTCGCGTCCTTCCAGGAGCAGGGCGGGATTAACTGGCCGCAGGTGGCTAGCGCCGGTATACAGTTCGCGGCGATCAAGGCCACCGAGGGCGACTACTACAAGAACAAGTACGCTCTCAGCGACCTTGTGAATGCGAAGGCCGCCGGGCTGTCGGTGCTGGCCTACGCCTACGCCATCCCAGACGGTGATGGCGCCAGCAGCAGCCCGGTGGTCCAGGCGGATGATCTGATCAGCTACCTGAAAACCGGCCCCGGCGGGGTGCCATCGATCATGCTGGACATCGAGTACAACCCCAACAACGATGGCACCGGCCAGTGCTACGGACTCAGCCAGTCCGCGATGGTGTCGTGGATCTCTGAGTTCAATGCAGAGGTGCAGAGGAGGACCGGCCAGCAGCCGGTCATCTACACCCCCCCTGGATGGTGGAACACGTGTACCGGCGGCAGTGCCGTCTTCAGCCAGATCCCGCCGTGGACGCCCTACTACAGCGCAGCCGCGTCCAGCCCGCCGCTGACGACTGGCTGGGGTAACTGGGCGTTCTGGCAGTACACGAGCACCGGCACGGTGACCGGGATCAGCGATGCCGGCCACACAGACCTCGACCAGCTCAACCCCGGAGTGCTCCCGCTGCTGGACCCGGGAGCCCAGCATTACCTGGCCGGCAGCCCTGTTGACCTGCAGGTCAAGCCGGCCGACCCAGTCGCCGGGCAGGCTCGGTCGTTTTCTGCCACCGGGCTCCCGCGAGGAGTCTCCATCAGCGCCAGCGGGCAGATCACTGGCTGGCCAGCTGTGCCGGGGACCTTTGACGCGACCGTGAGTGTGTCCGACGGCAAGGGCGTCAGCGGCTCGGTCTCGTTCACCTGGGCCGTGAGCATGCCGCCGGACGCGGGGCCGGCCGGGCCGGTCCGGCTGGACGTCGGCGGGAAGTGCCTCAACGACGTGGGCAACCGGTCGGCGAAGGGCACCCCGGCCGATATCTGGACCTGCGACGGGAGCGTGGCCCAACACTGGACCTATGTGCAGGACGGCACGCTGCGGATCCACGGAAAGTGCCTGACCGTCCCGGCGGGCGCGGCCAATGGGTGGAAGGTGCGGCTTAAGCCGTGCACGGACAGTGCCCGCCAGCGGTGGCGGCTTGTCTACCCGCGGGCGGTGGATCCCTCGCTCGGCGGGCGCCCGACCACGTTCTTGAACCGCGGGTCCGGGAAGTGCCTGGACGACCCCGGCTGGAGCACGACGAACGGGACCCGGGTGGTGATCTGGTCCTGCAACGGGCACCGGAACCAGGCGTGGACGCTGCCGGCCGGCCCGGTGGCATCGCAGATCCCGGGCAAGTGCGTCGATGACAGCGGGGACCAGACCGCCGACGGCACCAAGATCGATATCTGGGGGTGCAACGGCTCGGCCGGGCAGGCCTGGAGGGTGAAGTCCGACGGCACGGTGCGGGTCAACGGCAAATGCCTGGACGTCACCGGTTCTGGCACGGCCAGCGGCACCCTGGTTGACCTGCACTCCTGCAACGGCAGCCCGGGGCAGCAATGGCACCTGGTTCCCGAGGGCGCGGGGGCCATGCTGGCGAACCCGCACTCGGGCCTGTGCCTGGCCGACCCCGCAGACGCTACGGCCAACGGCACACAGCTGGAGATCCTTGGCTGCTCCGCGGGAGATCCGGGGACGGCCTGGCGTGTCTCCTAGCCGCGGGCTCGCGCCCGCGCGAGAGTCGCCGGCTGGGCCACTCGCATCCGGGGCTTGTTCAGGTCAATGCCGCCGATGCGGGTGGGCCCGAGCCGGGAGGGTCATCGAGGCTGCCGCCGGCGAGCAAAGCGATCGTGAATCGTCATGGATGTCCCATCGTCGCCGTGTGCGTCATGAGCAGTGAGTCGGGCGGAGCCATGTCTACGCCGTCCGGATTGTTGAGGTAGCCGGCGGCGCGGCCTGGAACGCCGTCGTGGCCGTACTGCCATACGATCCGCTTGGTTCTGGGGTTGATGACGATGACGCGGTCGTTGTAGTCATCGTTGACCAGGATGTTCCCGTTGGGAAGCGGCAGCGCCAGCGAGGGATGGTTGAGCGCGCGTGCGCCGGTGGGACGGAAACGCCACAGCGTGCGCCCGGCGCGATTGAAGATGACGATCTGGCCCGGGTAGGAGTAGTCGGCGACGATATAGCGGCCGCGGCTGACCTGGTTCGCGTCGGACGGGTAGGCGACGCCGGGCGGATGGGCTGACCAGTAGACGTGGCCGCGCAGGCTCATCTCGTCGACCCAGTCACCGTTGATCTCGGTGACCAGGAAGTGGCCGTTTCTCAGCGGAAAGACTCCGTTCGGGCTGCCGAAACTGGCGGGCGGGTCATGGGTGCACGATGATGTGCTGCCGAATTGCCGGAGGACATGCCACCGGCCCGGCGAGAGCAGGAAGATCCGGCAGTTCATGATGTCTGCCAGCAGGAGATCACCGCCGGGCAGCCGCATCGCGTCGTCCGGATGGCTGAAGAAGCCCGGCGCGGATCCCGGCACCCCGGGGTGACCGTAGCGGCGTGTGATGTGGCGTGTGGCGATGTTGATCACCGAGACAGTGTCGTACATCTCCTGCGTGGCGATGATCGCGCGGCCGTCAGGTGAGATGAACGCGTCATCGGGGGGCCCGAATGCGTGCCCGCGCGGCATGTCGCCGCGGCGCGGGAACCGCCACCGGATCCGCCCGTGCGGATCCACCAGCAGCAGCCGGTTGTTGTTTTCATCGGCGATCAGCACGTCGCCCGGCAGCGCGCGCGGGTCGGACCCTGGCGCGAGGTGCCCGCGCCCGCGGGCCGGAAGCAGGCCGAACGCGCTCGGCGCCCGGTCAAGCGCCGACGGCGTGCCCGCGGCGCGGGGAACGGCGGGCGAGGCCTGCGCGACCGCAGTGCGCTCGCTGCCCGGATCACGCCGGCCACCTGACGCCGGTGACGCGCACCCTGCGAGCCCCGCCGCGAGTGCCGTCGCCAGCGCCGCGGCGGCCATGGCTGCGCCAGACCGGCGTACGGCAGCCGTCACTCGCCTGAGCCTAGCGGCCTGCGGATCGTTCTGCGTCACTCCCGGCTCATGTGCGCGTTCATGGCTGTTAACCCAAACCGTCCTGATAAAGCCGATCACCGGAGTGATGCATGTGCAAGGGGGAGCGAGGTGCCGTTGCCGCTTGGACGTCGGGCAGGTCGGCGCCGGCGCCGAGCATGGTCGTGACCGGTGCAGCTTCGGACTCGCCTCTGGTTGCCCGCGGTCGTGGTGCGCTTTCCCTGTCAGGTATCCAGCTGGGTACGACAGACTACGAGCTGCCGTGGGACACCCGGAGAGGAGAGGATGACAGCGTGAGCGCCACCAGGCGCTGTACCCGTTTCCGCGATGGCGGCCTGCTCTGTGCCTTGCGCCCCACGCCTATGCGGCCCCTTTCGCCGGACCTGGTCCTTGTGGCCAAGGGTCGGTGAGGAATTCGGTGAGTGCCTGGTAGTACGGCGTGATCGTGGTGGTGTCGGCGTACTCGCCGGGGCCGTGCTGGCCGTCGCCGCCGATGCCGAAGGCGACCGCGTCGATGCCGTGCTGGTAGTAAAAGCGCGCGTCTCCGGCCCCATGCTTGCGCAGAAAGCCGCCGCGGTATCCCTGGTTGCGCGCCGCGGCCTGGAGGCTGCGTACTTCTGGGCGGTCCTGATCGGCGCGATGCGGCGGGTCGGCATGATCCACGACGGGGGTGACGCCGGGCTCGCAGAAGCCTGACAGGTAGGCGGCGATCTGCTGGGTGGTCTTGCCGTTCAGGTCCGTGTCCTGGGGCGGGAACCGGATGTCGAGCCATGCCTCGGCCGCTGCAGGGATCTGGTTGCGGGCCATGTTGGGGGTCTGGATCCGCGCCAGGTTCACGGTGGTCCGCCAGGCTTCCCCGGCCGGGACGGGGTACCTGGCGAACATGTTGTCCAGGGTGCGGTGCAACTTGACCAGGGCATTGTCGCCCAGCCACGGGTACGCCCCGTGGGCGCCGCGGCCAGCAGCACGCAAGGTAGCGGCGATGATTCCCTTGGACTCGGTCACGATATCCAGTCCGCTGTGCTCGCCGATAATGACGAACTCGCCGCTGACGCCTTGGTCGAGCTGATGCAGCGTGCCGTCGCGCCCGCCGGTCTCCTCATCGGTGACCAGTTGCAGCGCGACCGGGTACGGCAGGTGGACGGCGAGCTCGCGGAAGACCTGAGCCTGCACGAGCGCTGAGACCTTCATGTCCTGGGCACCACGCGCGTACAGGCGGGGACCAGCCAGGCGCGGCCGGAACTGCTCCGGCTCGGCCGGCACGACGTCGAGGTGAGCATTCAGGATGACCCGGAAACCCGATCGTCCCGGACCAACGTAAACCAGCGCGCTCGGCTTGCCAGCGGACTCGAACCGTTCCACATGGAACCCGGGCCCGACGAAATCAAGCACCAGGCCGAGCGCCCGGGCCAGGTCGCCAGGCCGGTCGCTGGTCGATGGCACCGCCAGCAACTCCCGTGCCGCGGCAAGGAACGACTCCATATCCATCGCATCATCCTGCCCCCAGGCATCGCCCAGCGTCGGGCGCCCGGGGAACAGCCCATCTCAGCAAAGGCCAGTCCAGCCCGTGGCCTGGGAAGCTGCCGGTAGCGCTAGCCCGCGCGCTCGGCGCGACTTTCACCCGAGCCGGACGAATGTCAAGGTTAGTAACGTCATGTTGGTGTCCGCGCCCACGCCGTGGCTCGCCAGACGGCTGTTTCCCTTGCTCGCCACGGTCGTTCTCATCGTCCTCGGGATGGTCTCTACGATTTGGCGGGGAGCCCACCTCACCGGCAACCACGCCTGGCCGCTTCCTGATGACCTGTGGGGAACGCTGGTCGCAGCTCGCCGGCTTTTGCATCTGGACTGGAGCGGCCTGTACACGCAACCCACCGGTCTGGTCGGTTTCCCCGGCGCGGCCCTGATCCTTGTTCCGGTCGTTGCTGTCATCGACGCAGCAGGACTTGGGCTCGGGGCTCTGAGCTCGCAGCACACCCATCCCGGCACGTGGCTACTCGCCGGCTCCTTTGAGATCGCTCTCTCCGCCGTGGCGCTGTTCGCCGCCGACTCGATCGCCGATCGCCTGGGGGTGGCTCAATCGAAGCGAGCAGTGCTCGCCGCGGCCGGGGCAGTTGCCCTGTGGAGCGTCTCAGTGCATTGGGGTCATCCGGAGGACGCTGTGGCGGTGGCGCTGCTGTTGTTCGGCATCCTGGCGCTGTCCGACTCAAGAGCCGGACGATCTGCGTGGCTCATCGGGGCGGCGGTCGCTGTCCAGCCGCTCGTTCTTCTCGCGCTGCCGGTCGTCTTGGCGGTCCTCGAGCCGAGGCGACTGGGCGGCTTCCTCACCCGAGCAGCCGTCCCTGGCGCGCTGCTGCTCGGTGCCGCGGCTTCAGCGAATTGGAAAGCCACCTTCAAGGCGGTGACCAGCCAGCCAAACTGGCCGACCGTCGATCACACCACCCCGTGGACTTCGCTCGCCCCGCACATGAGCAGCGGAGCGGTTGCCGCCGGACCCGCGAGGGCACTCGCCATCCTTCTAGCCTGCGGATGTGCGCTTGTCGTCAGGCGTCGATGGCGCGTGACGCGACATATGGCCGAGTGGAGCCCAGAATTGCTCAAGAAACTGCTGTGGTGGGTGGCAGCTGCGCTGGCGCTCCGTTGCGTGCTCGAGCCCGTGATGGTCGCCTACTACCTGTGGCCGGTACTGGCGGTCGCGCTCGTAACGGCATCGAGTAGCTGGTCACGCCTCGTCGCAACCTCTGTCGCCGCTTCAACGCTCACATTCGTCTCACAGGCCTCGTGGCGGGGCCCCTGGATCTGGTGGGGATCGATGGTCGCAGGGCTGGGGCTGACCCTCTTCTTCGCCGCGCCGGGCGACGCACGAGCGCGCCACGACGGAGCGTGGTGGCGCTTTGCAACAGCACGTAGCCTACGAAGGCGCCAGCCGTCGATTCGTTCGGGCAAGAGGTCAAGATTGCCGCAGTGACGGGCGGTCTCCTCGATCATGCGGGCGAGGGCAACCGCAGGCTGACGACGCTGACGGCCCGGACACGGGGGTTCACCACCCGGCGGCAGGCTGCTGCACTGGCGGGGTCAGGCCTTGAGCCTGAAACCGAGGTCAGCGGTGAGCTCGGCCACGTCCATCTGGGCCTTCTGCAAGTGCCCGGAGTAGTCCCAGTTCATCGCCTGCCAGCGGGTGAACTGGTCGAGCACCCATACCCCGGACTGGCGGCTGCCGTTGCCTGACTTGCCGTTCCCGCCGAACGGCAGATGCGCCTCGGCTCCGGACGTGGAGTTGTTGACGCTGACCATGCCGGCGCTGATGCCCCGGCGGAACCGGAAGACCTCGCGCGGGTCGTTGGTGTAGATGCACGACGACAGGCCGTAGCCGGGCGCATTCGCGAGCTCGATCGCGTCATCGAGACCGCTGTACGTCGTGACGCCGACGATCGGGCCGAACGTCTCCTCGCGGAACAGCGCATCGCCGGACCGCACGCCGTCAACGATCGTCGGGTGATAGAACATCCCTTCCCCGGGGTCGCCGACGAAGCCAGCCCGGGGGCTGGCGTCGCTGATCCGGCCCGTCCCGCTGGATCCGAGAACCTTGTGGTGCGGCTGGATCCAGCCCAGGTACTCCTCGAACCGGTCGGCGAACTTCTGGGCGAGCATCGGCCCGTAGAGCACGTCCTGAGCCGGGTCGCCGATGGCCGCCGATGACACCGCGGCGGACAGCTGGGCGAGGAACTCGTCATGGACGGACTCGTGCACGATGAGCGTGCCCAGGGACGTGCAGCGCTGCCCGGCGGTGCCGAAGCCGGAGAACAGCGCTCCTTCCACGGCCAGCTCTATGTTGGCGCTTGGCGTCACGACCATCGGGTTCTTCCCGCCGAGTTCCAGGCACGGGGTCTGCAGGTGGCGGCCGGCGAGCTCGCCAATGAGCGCGCCGACGGCGGTAGACCCGGTGAACCCGATCTTGTCGATCGTCCCGGCCTGAAGTCCCCGCTCAAGGCCGGCGAAGCTTTCCTCGCCGTCGGCGAACACGATGTTGAGCACGCCATCGGGAAGCCCGGCCGCCTGGATCAGCTCGAACAGGGCCATGGCCGACGCGGCAGCGTACTCGGCCGGCTTCCAGACCACCGTGTTGCCGGCCACGAGCGCCGGGATGAGATACCACGACGGGACTGCGACGGGGAAATTCCCGGCCGTCAGTACCGCGACGGCGCCAACCGGGACCCGGAACGTGAAGAGCTGCTTGTCCGGCATCTCGCTCGGGACGGTCTGGCCGTAGAGGCGCCGCCCCTCGCCAAGGAAGAAGTCGCAGGTGTCGATGATCTCCTGAACCTCGCCAAGCGCTTCAGCGTAGGGCTTGCCCAGCTCCCGGGTTACCAGCCGGGCCAGGGATTGCTTGTTGGCCTCCACGATGCGGCCGATCGCGCCAGCCGCCCGGCCGCGGACGGGTGCGGGGACGTCGGCCCACGACGGCTGTGCCCGCTTGGCCGCCGCGCAAGCGGCGGCGAAGGTCGCGGCGTCGGCGAGTGCCACCTCGGCGACCACGTCCGCGAGCCGGGACGGATTGGGCGAGCTGACCGTGCCCGCCGGAGGGCCTTCGGCCGGGCGGCCGCTGATAACGGAAACAAGGCTGCTAGCCATGCTGACTACTCCTCGGTGCCTTTTCTCGGTGTCTTTTCTCGGTGCCTTTTCTCGGAGGCTTCCTCGGTGGCATTGCCAATGATGACGCCGGTCAGGTACTGCCCTGCGCCCGCCCGGCAGCGAGCCCGTCGAGGCGCCGGCCGATCGCCTTGAGCCCGACGGCCAGTTCATCCTCGCTGATGGTCAGGGCCGGCCGGAAGCGGATGGACCGCGGACCGCTCGGGAGCAGGAGAATCTGGTCTTCCTCGCGCAGCTTGCCGATCAGGGCGGCGCGCTCCGCCGCGGTCGGCAGGTCAAAGGCACACATCAGCCCGCGCCCGCGGACATTAGATACCAGGCCGGGGTAACGGCCGCCAAGCTCCTGCAGTTCGGCGAGGAACCACGCGCCGCTGGCCGCAGCACGGTCGAACAGCCGGTCACGCTCGATGACCTCAAGCAGCCGGCGACTGCGGACCATGTCCACCAGCCCGCCGCCCCAGGTGGAGTTGATCCGCCCGCTGACCGTGAACACGTTGTCCGGGACCTCGTCGACGCGTCCACCGGCCATGATGCCGCCGAGCTGTACTTTCTTGCCGAATGCCACGATGTCCGGCGCGAGGCCCAGCTGCTGGTAGGCCCACGCCGTGCCGGTCAGCCCGACGCCGGTCTGCACCTCGTCGAGGATGAACAACGCGTCGTTCTCCTGGCAGAGCCGCTGCATGGCCTGCAGGAACTCCGGGCGCATGTGGTTGTCGCCGCCTTCGCCCTGAATCGGCTCGGCGATGAAGCAGGCGATGTCGTGCCGGTGGTCGCGGAATGCCGCCTCGGCATGACCCAGCGCGCGCTGCTCGGCGGCCACGACCTCGTCGAGATGGCCTGCGAGCGGGAACGTGACCGCCGGCACCTCGATTCGCGGCCAGTCGAACTTGGGATAGCGCTCGGTTTTCACCGGGTCGGTGTTGGTGAGCGAGAGCGTATAGCCGCTGCGACCGTGGAAAGCGCGGGTCAGGTGGAGCACCTTCGTTCCGGCTTGCGGAGGCCGGCCATGCATCTCGTTGTGGCGGCTCTTCCAGTCAAACGCGCACTTGAGCGCGTTCTCAACCGCGAGCGCGCCGCCCTCGACGAAGAACATGTGCGGCAGCGCCGGGTCACCGAGCACCCGCGCGAACGCGTCCACGAAGTCGGCGTAGTGCGAGGTGTAGATGTCGGGGTTCGTCGGCTTGTTTACAGCGGCCTCAGTGAGCTGCGCGAGGAACTCAGGGTCGTCAACCACGCCGGCCGGGCTGATGCCGAGCGGCGCGGAGGCGAAGAACGTGTACAAGTCCAGGTACCGCTCGCCCGTCCGCGCGTCGACGAGCCAGGAGCCACGGCTCCGGCGCAGGTCCAGGATGAGCTGCAATCCGTCGGTTAGCACGTGGCGCGCCAGCCGGCCACGGACATCGTCACTGGCCATGGTCCCTCCTCACCGAGACGACCGCCGCCGGTCGTCCGGCAGCAAATCCTGCACTCTGCAGGCTACGATGCGGGACTTTCTCCCTCAAATCCAACTCATGCCCGCAATATCCCCGGGAAAGCGGTGCCAGACCGGAGATCTGATCACGCCCGGCTGCGGTATCACGGCTACCGGATCCGGAGCGAGCACGACGGCCTGCGCCATCTCCTCGACGGTCACGTCGGTGGCCGTGCCGACCGCCGCTGTTTTCCGCGGCTACGGGGACGGCGTACCCGTGGGAGTCGGCGTCGGACTAGTCGTCGATGGCGACGGCGATGGCGACGGCGACGGGGACGGGGATGTCTTCGTCGGCGAAGGCGACGGCGACGGCGACTTGGAATGCGTCGGCTTGGGCGACGGCTTACTCGAATGCGTCGGCTCCGGGGACGGCGATTGCCCGCTCGGAGTCGGGGTCGGGAATGGCAGCCAGCCTCCCGGGCTTGGCGATGGCCCGAGCGTGCTGGGCACCGGTGCGCGGGAATGCCGGTGTCGGTGAGTTCTGCTGGGAATCGGCGAACTCACCGAGGAGCTTGCCGAAGCGGGAGTCGGGCTCCCCGTTGCCACCGTTGCCGCGGTCGGGTTCGAGCCGACGGCCGACGCCGACGTGAGCTGATGGAACGTGACGCCAGCGACGGAGAGCACGACAATCGCGGCTGCGGCGGCGGCCGCCCTGGGCAGGTTGCGTCGCACCTGCGGCGGCGCAGGAAAGCCGTGGTCGTCAAGATTGCCGGCCCGGCGCGCCACGGTGCGGCGGTAAGAGCCGGGCTCGGTGTCGAACGCCGTCTTCGTGACCTGCTCCCGCAGCGCGGCGGGCGGGACGGCCATCGGCAGCGCGCCGAGCAGTTCCGGGCCGAAGACCTGTTCCCCCTGATTACCGGTGCAGCTATCGCAGGAGCCGATGTGCCGGCTGAGCCGCTTACGAAACTCGGGCGTCAGCACGGGCGCGGCGGGATCCCAGTCGCCAGCGATGGCCTCCAGGGCCCGGCAGGCCGTCCAGCCAGCACGCAGGACCATGATGGCGTCTGCCGACTCCTCGAAGCGAGTGCTCGCGCCGGCGAGCATGGCTTGCGCGCGACTGCTGGAGAGTTCGAGCACGGTGGCGAGATCCTCGCCTTCGATTCCGTGCCGGAACACCAGGCTGACAAGCTCGTAGTCGCTATCGGAGAGCCCGTCGAGCGCGGCCGTGATGACCTGCAGCGTCTCCCTGTCACGCGCCTCGGCCTCGGCGTCAGGGAACTCGAACTCCGCGATGTCGGCGTCCGGGGCCTGAGGCTGCTCCGCGTAGAGGTCCTCAGGAGTGATCGTCTCGGACCCACGGGGCAATTCGCTCAGGCACTGCCTGCGGGCAATGCAATAGAGCCACACGCGGAGCCTGCCGGGGTCCCGCAGCTTGCTGATCTGCACGTCAGCGGTGACCAGGGTGTCTTGCACGGCGTCGGCTGCCGCGGCGCGATTCCGGAGGATTCCCTCGCAGTAGTCGAACAGCGCTGCCGCGTAGGTGTCGTACAGGTTCGTGATCGCCTGCCGGTCGGCGTCCCGCAGCGGATGGCCGACTGACCCGACTTCGGGCACGTCACCGCCCAGCTCAGCCGACATGGGACCTCCCATCTAGCTCCAGTTCGCCTGGCGGGGGCGGGCGCCGCTATTGCCAACATAACCTGCCAAGATCAGGCCGTCGGCACAAAACGTAGCGTAAGTCTAGATACTCTGACCGGTCGGGCGCTATCGGTGCACCTGGCTGGCCGCCCGCCGGGTGCTGGCGGGGCCGGGTGCGGGCGGCCGGATGCGGGCGGCCGCAGCCACCCGCAGTCATCGACCCTCCCCTGGCGGGCCTGCCGGTACCTCGCGGGTTGCCGGCAACCCCGTGCGGGCCATCGAAAGTCATAGGCAACCGACAAGTTCGGCCGAGAGGAACACCGGTCTAGGCAAGTCCTATGCCTCCTGCTCTGCGGCCCGGCGTTCTGCCAGGTGGTTCCAACGAGGGATCCGGCGCGAGCGCCTGCTGTCCTGCGCGTGGCGTATCGGGACGACAGCTACCAGATGATGATCGCCGGGCTCACCGCACACGGCACTCCCCCAGAATGTCACTGCCGGCATCGTGGTGCCCGCCACGCTCACTGCCCTATCCTCCGGCCCGGTGGGTCGCAGGCCGGTGCCGTCAATGGCCGGCATGCCTGCTCGGGCTGACTCCTGCCGCATCGGGGGAACGAACTGACCACTTGCCTGCCAAATCCGCCCAGATCGCAGGTTGCGGTGGCTGACCTGGCATCATCCGGCCGCGGCCGTGGATCTAACGGTGCTTGCGGCCCGATCGTGCCGGGCCTGAAGGCCCGGCGGCCATCACACCGGGCTGATTCAGCCGCCGTGACAACAAGGACAGCCACGCCCGCGGGTTCCGGTCCCTCAGCGCTCGCGCGCGGCGGCGTACGTCCCGGCACGCCCGCCCGGATCCGGCCGCGCCCGGCAACCTCGATACCCCGGTTCCCGGCCCAGCCGCGCACCGCAGCCCGGTCCGCCGACAACGAGCCGTCAGATCGCCGCGCCCCCCCGGGCCCCGCGCGGGCGCCGCCCGGCCGAGACGACACCGGCCGCGCCGATGCAGGGCTTCAGCGCGGCCAGCAAGGCAACCCGGTTCTTCCCGGCCAGGTCGATCTCGAACCGCTGGCCCTGGCAGGTGAACGTCAGCATCTGAGCATCCGCCAAGCCGCCGATGCCGCCGGTGATCACTACCGTCACGGTCCCGGCCATGTGCGGAATCGTCCGGGCTGGCCGCCAGCATTGTCAAAGGGACGCGCTGGGTCGCCAGTGACGGCCGGGGCTAGCCTGGCCCGCCAGATTTGAGATACCCGGTTATACAGACGGACTAATTTCATCACAGCATGTGACCACGGGCTTGGACGCTTGCGCTCCCTATCCGCCCTGTACTCCGCGCCCTGTCCACGGGTGATCGCCAGTGCCGCACCCGAACGAGATGATCTGCGCCGTTGCGAGTCTCCTCGGCGCCGGCCTGGAACCGTCTGAACTACCTCGTGGACGCACGCCATCCTGGATGCTCGCTGGGGACGGGCCCGGGCAGATCTTCATTCGGGGCTGTTCAAGGTTTGGCGGCTGGACCTAGTGGTGCGGTGCCGCATTCTGGCGGTATCCGGGGCGGCCTGGGTTGATCTTGCTGTCTGTGCAGGCAGGCCGTTTACGGACACATCGCAGAGTGCTTTTCCTCGCTGCCGGGCGCTGGGGCCCGCTCGCCTACCCGGCGGAGTGGAGCCGGTGGGTGAGCGCGGTGTGGCGGCGGCCTGCTCCGGGGGTGCGGACGGCTTGGGCGAGTGCGCGGCGGGATCCGGCGAGGATGATGAGTTTCCTGGCGCGGGTGGCCCTCTGACCTGCGGTGTTCCCGTAGGAGGTTCGGCTTGCGACACACAGAGTGGCTGACCAGCTCGATGTGGCGACGAGCCCCCGGCTGTCAGTCCCTTGTGGCACAGTCGAGCCGTGGAGAGACTCAGCAACCAGCAGATCCTCGATGCAGGTCTCGCCGACTGGCGCAAGCTGGCCCAGGCACTGCACGCGCGCTACTCGATCCCGGACTACATCGTGGCAGCGGCGTTCGTCGCCGCGATGGCACAGATCGCCGAGACCGACGGACACCACCCCGATGTGAAACTAACCCACCGCGTCATCGACGTCTCGCTGTGCACCCATGAGGACGGCCTGTGGGTTACGCAGAAGGACATCGACATGGCAAGGAAGATCAGCGAGATCGCCCGCCAGAGTGGGCTTGAGCCCGAGCCCACCGCGGTAACCCAACTCGAGATCGCGCTCGACACCGCGCACGAGGACAGCATCGCCCCCTTCTGGTCGGTCCTGCTCACCGATAGCCCGGACAACAAGACATATGACTCGATCTTCGACCCCACCGGCCGTGTCCCAGGCCTGTGGTTCCAGGGCACCGAAGACCACGAGACTCCCCGTCAGCGCTGGCACTTCGACCTATGGCTCGCCCCCGACGTGGCCGACGAACGGATCGCCGCAGCCGTGGCCACCGGCGGGTCCATCGTCGACGACTCTGCGGCACCATCCTTCACCGTGCTCGCCGACCCCGACGGCAACCGGGCCTGCATCTGCACCTCACTCGGGCGCGACTAATTAGGGTCGGGCTATGTCCGTACAGGTGCAGCCGGCGACCCCGGATCGATGGGATGACCTCGTCACGGTGTTCGGGCGACGCGGGAATGATCCTTCGTGGTGCTGGTGTCGGCTCTTCCTCAGCTCGGGAACTGACGAGTCCTCGTCGTCTGGCCCGACACCGGACAACCGCCAGGCGCTGCGGCAGGAGATAACTCATGCCGCGACAGCTCCGGGTTTGATCGCTTACGTCGGTGATCATCCTGTGGGTTGGACCAGAGTCGGCCCCCGTTCTGCCTTTCCCCGAGTCGGGGGAAACAGGGCCCTGGCAAGGGTGCTCACCGATGATCCTGGCACCTGGTGGGTGACATGCTTCGCGATCGACAGCCGCCACCGGCGATCAGGCGTCGCGTCAGCGCTACTTGAAGCCGCCGTCACATTCGCCCGTCATCACGGTGCGACGGCCGTCCAGGGCCATCCGGTGGACGTGGCCGCCTTGAGGGCTACTCATGTAAGCGGGTCTGCGCTCTATACCGGGACCATGGCGATGTTCGTCGCCGCCGGCTTCTCCGAAGTTGCGCGCACGTTCCCCACTCGGCCAGTGATGCAGCTCCTGATGTGACTTGCGGCCATGCTCAGGGCAGGGTCGCCCAGTCTGGGCATCGCCCACCGGCGGTGGCCAATCATTGGCGGCTGTCTCAGTGACGGATCGTCTATCGGAACGGCCGGTGGCATGACCGTGACCGCGCTTGGCCCACCAGTGACTTCGGAGCGTCTGTGATCGAGAGCGAGCCCGGCCAGGACCAGGCGCCCGGTGGGTGCCGTATGGTTCCGCGCGGCGCCGGGAGCCGTGAACGGGCTGATCTGTACTCGATTCAGCCATGGTGCCCGCTCGCGCGGAGGCGCCTGGTGCCCCGCTCGCGCGGAGGCGCAACTAATCGGCGTTATATGTGCCTGTGAGCGTTCAGGGACCGCTGCCGCATTCACACTGCGTAGCAGGCGCTACCCCGCTGGCCGTAGGCCTCGGGCATGCTGATCAAGGCAGCTCGAAAGGTGAGGTCTGGCAGCAAGCTGGTCGCCGCAGCGCTGCCCGGCGCGCTGGATGCGGGTTCCCCTCTTCATCCGGGCCCTCAGGGGAGTAGTTGCGAGGCAGCCTGGGGCTTAACGGGCCATTTCCGCGACACCCTGCGCCACCGCACACGGTGCGCACAGCCGCACGTCCGCGTCGCCTAGCTGCCGGGTCATGACAGCCCTGCCGTCACACACGCCCAGGTCATCTGGGTGTGCCTCGCCGCACGGGCAGTGGCAGCGGCGCCAGTCCCCGGCCAGCGCAGAGCGCCCGGCGTCAATCGCCGCGCGGACAGCCGGATCGAGTTTGCCCAGCGCCTCAGCGGTGGCGGCCGTCACCCGCCGGGCCCACTCGCCCAGCGCGGCTGCGGCAGCCTCCCGGGCAGCGGCGAACTGCCGTACCGGGTCCTCTCCGTCACCGGCCATGGCCGCATCCTCTCACCCGCCGCCGGCGGTGGCCAGCGCTCCAGCGGCCCCGCGGCCGTCATCCGAGCGAACGCGCTCCAGGCATCGTTGCGATCTTGAGGTGTGCCTGATGCGTCAGGTACGACAAGATGATCCTCGTCGGCAATGGGCACATTCGGCGCCGCTCCGGCAAAGCCAGGGCACATCAGGGTCTCCGGGCTCGCCGGGGCGATTCACCGCACGATCCCGCCGCTGGTGGCACGGGACTGCGGGCTGGCTGGGCTCCTGCCTTGCCGTCGCCGCCGGGCTGCCACCAGGCAGGATGCATCCATTCGCTGCCGTCGGGTTCGCTTGCGGACAGGTCACCGAACGTAACGGATCCTCGGCGAGGCAACGCTCGCAGATCCGCCGTTATGGACGGCTGCGGATTCGTCGAAGGACTCCCGCGGGACAGGCCAGATGGATCGATATGGGCGGCGCTAAGGTCGGCTATCTCTCGCGCTCGGCCAACGCCATATGATCGTCGTTGTCCTGGGCTAACGCCAGCGGCTCGACCGCTGGGTGCGGCGGATTGTCACGTATGCTGGCCGGCCGGTTTGGTTGCCTGGATGATGGCGGAGTGCAGGCCTGTTCCGGCTTCGTTCGTGCTGGTGATGGTGATGGCGGTGAACCCGGCGGCGAGCAGCAGGTCACGGTATTGCGGCTGGGTGAGGGTGCCGCTGATGCAGCCGGCCCGCTGCTCGGCTTGGGCCAGCTGGCCGGGATCGGTGTCTTCGTCGGCGGTGACGTCGCTGATGCCCAGGCGCCCGCCGGGCCGCAGCACCCGGAAGACTTCAGCGAGGACGCGTGGCTTATCGGCGGACAGGTTGATGACGCAGTTGGAGATGACCACGTCGATCTGCCCGTCTGGCAGGGGGATGTCCTCGATGTGGCCGTGCAGGAAGCGGGCGTTGGTGACGTCGGCCTGTGCCGCGTTGGCGCGGGCGAGGCTGAGCATGTCGGCGCTGGCATCCAGGCCGTAGGCGGTGCCGCCTGGGCCGATTCTGCGGGCTGAGAGCAGGACGTCGAGCCCGCCGCCAGACCCCAGGTCTAGGACGGTCTCGCCCGGGTTGAGGCTGGCCACTGCCAGCGGGTTGCCACAACCGAGGCTTGCGCGCAGCGCCGCCTGCGGGACACCGGCGTTGCCGGGGTATGCGGCCGCGCCAAAGCACCCGTCAGCGAAAGCGTCAGGATCGCAGTCGGCGATGGCGCCGCCGGCCAGGGCGGTGCGGGCAAGGCCGGAATAGCGGTCGATGACGGCGTCGCGGTTGCTGGGGGCGCCGGCTTCGGTCACTGGCGTGCTCCTTAGGACTGTGATGCTGAGACGGGGGCTGGCTGGGCCGGGACGGGCCGGCCCATGACGATGTCGGCGGCGGTGGGGAAGCAGTCCACGCACGCGTCGTTGATCCGGTAGGTGGCGGCGCCCCGGTGCTCGAGCAGGAGGAACCGCACGTCCGCCAGCACCTTGAGATGAGCCGAGACGGTGGACTGGCCGACGTCTAGGGCGGCGACGATCTCGCCCACGTTCATCGGCGTGGCCCGGCGGGCGAGCAGGGAGACGATCTGGATCCTGGTGGAGTCGGCGAGCGCCTTGAACCAGCTGGCGTACTCGGCGGCGGTGGCCCGGTCGAGAGGCTGATCGGATTCTTTCATCGCTCATCGACGATAACCGATGAAAGGTGGAACGGAAGAACTCCGGCGGTCCGGGCTGGCGGGTGCACCTCATGAGACAGGCCAGCTTGTCCGGCCTGGCCGTTATCCCGGCCCAGGTTGTTGTGGCGGGTCGCCGATCAGCGTGCCGAGGCTGGCCAGTGCCTCGGTCCGGGCCCCGTAATAGACCCACACGCCGCGCTTCTCCCGATCCAGCAGCCCGGCCTCGTGCAGCACCTTCAGGTGATGGCTGATCGTGGGCTGCGACAGGTCGAACGCGTTAGTCAGGTCGCAGACGCATGCCTCGCCGCCTGGGTGGGAGGCCACCAGGGACATCAACCGCAGCCGTACTGGCTCGGCCAGCGCTTTCAATAGCGGCGCGACCTGGCCCGCCTGCTCGGCCGACAGCGGCACCTGTGATAGCGGCGGGCAGCAGGCCGCCGGGTCGGCCGGGCTCAGCACCACCAGAGACTTCGACATACATCTATATTGACAGAGTCCGATGTCTTATGGCAAGCTCGGCGGCAGCGACAGACATAGACAGGCATCGAAGTCCCGCCTTGGGGAGGTTCTCATGTCCAGCCGTCTCCAACTCGCCCTCAACGTCAACGACATCGACCAGGCCGTCGCCTTCTACGCCAAGCTGTTCGGCACTGAGCCGGCCAAGCGTCGGCCCGGTTATGCCAACTTCGCCATCACCGAGCCGCCGCTCAAGCTCGTACTGCTGGAAAATCCCGGCCAGGGCGGCAGCCTCAACCACCTCGGTGTCGAGGTCCCCGACGCCGGCACGGTCGAGGCCGAGCAGGCGCGCCTCGCCGGGACTGGTCTTGCCTCATCTGATGAGGGCGAGACCACCTGCTGCTACGCCAGGCAGGACAAGTTCTGGGTCCAGGGCGCACCCGACGGGGAGTCCTGGGAGATCTACACCGTCCTGGCCGACAGCCAGACCTTTTACGCCGAGGGCCATGAGCCTGAGTGCTGTGGCGGCACCGGCCAGCCAGGGGAACCGGCCGTTTCTCATCGCGCGACGTGCTGCTAGGAGAATTTGACGCCGGTGGACAAGGAACCCGGGGCCGGGCACGGGGCCAAGCCCGGCCCCAGGTCATTCGGGGGATGGACGCTACGCTCGCCTGCCTGCGCCACACCGGGCCTTTACTAGGCCCTTGCCGGTTTTCGCGTGCGGCCAAAGCCGGAACGACCAGGGCGCTTAAGACATGGCACTTCTTCTCATGCGCTCCTGATTGCCCATGTGGCGGCGCCCATGGCGGAGGGGACATTCACCCGGAAAGGAGGATCTCGGCTCCCGGTCGGCCGGGCTCTCATGGAGTATGGCTACGGGACGGAACCAGGCCCGCCGGCCCGTGATCGAGCGGGCGTCCGCTGCCGAACGGGGTGAGCACTGGTGGCCGGTTGCTACGGCGATCATTGCCGTCGCTGGCCTGCATGTGGCCCTGCCCGCGCGGTACCGGGTCCGGCCCGGCTGGGTGGTCCCGGCCGTAACGCTCGCGCTGCTAGCAGTGCTGATCGCCGGGGACCCGGGCCGCATCGACCGGCAGAAGGCCTGGCTGCGGGTCGCCACCGGCATCGTCATCGCGCTGCGCTGGCCGTCATCGCGTGCTCCCCGAATCGTCTTGTTCGCCCCCTTCACGCTCGGCCACGGCTCGCGCCCGTATCTAGGGCCGTTGGGCCCGGCCCCGCAGGGACATGCAGGTTCGAAAGGAACAAGGCCGCGGGTTGCTCGCTGTTCAGGCAGCTGTTACCTGCAGTTCAGCGAGGATTCGGGTGCCCTTTCACCGGGTGAACCAGACTACCCACCGTCTGCACCATCCACCCTGGGCCGGAACCGCGATGGAACAATTCCTGGGAGCCGTCCTGGCGAGGGCCGCCTGCCTGGTGGCCGGAGCACTGATCGTGCGCCTGAGCCGCGCTTTCCTGGCCATGCCCGGCCCGGCCCGGCCATCGGGCCCGCGCGGCACCCGGCTGGCCTGGCGCAGGGCAGGCATGCGGCGGCAGTGCCCGGGGCCGGCCGGCAGGGCCGGGGCAGGAGCATATGGCGATGACGGCTGAACCGCCTGAGAGCCTGGTCACCGAAGCAGTCCGCAGCCTGGAGGTGCGCTGGATCTTCCCGGGCCAGCTGGAGGCCGCGGTGGCCGGATGGTTCGGGCGGTTCCCGGCCGGGACGGAGTCACGCGAGGACACTTACCTCCTGGATCCGCAGTTGCCCGGGCTGTCGGTGAAGGTCCGCGGGGGCGGGGCACTGGAGGTGAAGGTGTACCGCGGGAGCCCGGGAATCCTCGAGGTGGCGGGCCGCGCCCGCGGCCGCCTGGAGTCCTGGCAGAAGTGGTCGTTTCCCTTTAGCCCGCCCAGCCACGACAGCGGTGACCCGGCCGGCTGGAGGCCGGTACGCAAGAGGCGTAGGATCAGCCGGTTCTCGCGGGCCAGCGGGCCGGTCTTGGAGCGCGCCCCGGGGCCGGGCCAGGAGCCGGGGTGCGCGGTGGAACTCACCGAGATCCGCACGCGTGACCAGGATTGGTGGTCCCTGGGATTCGAGGCGACCGGCCCCGCCAGCCTGCTCCGCGGCGAGCTCGAGGCCACCGCCGCGCTCGTGTTCGCCCTGGCCCTGCCCGGTGGGGTGGAACCCGGCCCGGATGACTCCAGGTCCTATGCGGAGTGGCTGGGCCGGCGGCCGGGCGCCGAGAGTGACGCCGACGCCTGAAGACTGTCCCTCTGCCGAGCCGGCTGGTCCGCCTAATTCTGCTCGCCACGTCCGGCGCCGGCCCAACGGGGAACGCCAGAGGCGATATTACCGCCGCCGATCACACCGACCTGTGCTCCGAGAGCCCATGACCACGATCCTGCCGCGATCACCGTTCCGCGCCGTCTTACCTGTCGGCTGGGGCGCCGGCGGTTAGTTCGCCTGCCGATCATCATGCGTTCACTTGGCGTTCATATTGAGGTCGGCGGCGCGTTGCCTGAGCCGGATAGTTTCCGCCGCAGCAGCAGGAACGCGGGCCGGCCGCGAGGCACGAGGCAGGCGGCATGAGCGGCGGGGGGATGCGGTGACTGAGATCCGGTCCGGGGACTTGATCGCAGCGCTGGACGAGGCCTCGATCAGCAAGTTCCATATGCGCGCTGTCCTGGTGTCGGGGATGGGATTCTTCACCGATGCCTACGACCTGTTCGTCATCGGGATCGCCTCTGCCCTCATCACGGCGGAGTGGAACCTGAGTTCGGGCAAGCTCGCCCTGCTCAATTCCACGATGCTGGCGGCTGCCTTCCTCGGCGCGTTCGTGTTCGGGCGCTTTGCCGATCTGGCCGGCCGCAAGCGTGTGTACTGGATGGTCGCCGCGATCATGATCGTCGGGGCGCTGGGCTCGGCGCTGTCGCCCTCGTACTGGGTGCTGATCGCGTTCCGCTTCCTGCTCGGCTTCGGCGTCGGCGGTGACTATCCGGTCAGCGCGGTGCTGATGAGCGAGTACGCCAACCGGAAGGACCGCGGCAAGCTGGTCGGGATGGTGTTCTCCACCCAGGCGCTCGGCCTCATCGTCGGGCCGCTTGTCGCACTGACCCTGCTCGGCGCCGGCCTCAGCGACGATGTGGTGTGGCGGACGATGCTCGCCCTCGGCGCGGTGCCCGCCGCCGCGGTGATCTACCTGCGCGCCCGGATGCCGGAGTCGCCCCGCTACCAGATCCAGGTGCAGGGCAAGGCCGAGCAGGCGGCTGCCCAGATAACCGATTTCACCGATGGCCAGGTCAGCGGGAACGGGGCCGGTGGGCTGCGGCACGAGATGGGGCTGCGGGCATTCCTCACCGACCGCCATTACCTGATCCTGCTGGCCGGCACGGCCGGAACCTGGTTCCTGCTCGACTACGCCTACTACGGGAACACGATCTCCACCCCGCAGATTCTCAGCCTGATCTCGCCGAACGCCTCCACCATGATGAAGATCGCCCTTCAGCTGGCGATCTTCGTGGTGGCGGCGGTCCCCGGCTATGTGCTGGCGATCGCGCGCCTGGACAAGATCGGGCACCGGCGGCTGCAGCTGACCGGGTTCGCGATGATGGCGGCCTGCTTCGCCATCATCGCGGTGGTGCCGGGCATGACCACCATGGTGGTCCCGTTCCTGCTGGTGTACGGGGTGAGCTATTTCTTCACCGAGTTCGGCCCGAACATGACCA
>DATGVY010000277.1:0-4581 GCA_035299845.1 Streptosporangiaceae bacterium | reverse complement strand
GGACATCGGGCCGCTGGCGGGGTCGGCGTCCTCGGCGCCGCTGCCCTCGCCAGCATCCGTAGCCCGGCCGGCATCCGGCGCAGGCGCCGGCCCAGGACCTGGCACCGCCGCCCGGGCGCTCGCTGCGGCGGTGTCCCATAGCGAGCCGGCCGGCGGGACGTGCCGCGGCTGCGCGGCCCCGAACGGCGTCGCGATCGGCGGCGCAGGCGCGGCCGCCCAGGGAAGCTCACTGTCCGGCCTGGCGGCCGGCTCCCACGGCGGGCTGCCGGAGACCCTGGCCCTCCCGTTGACGCCCCTTGGCACCGGCGACGGCGCTGCCCGCTCTGCTGGTCCTGCGCCGGGGCGCCCGCCCTGAGCTGGCAACTGCCCGGGGACGGCCGGGCCGCCGCGCTCGGGATAACTGCCGGCCCCGGTCATGCCGCCAGCGCTTGAGCCGCCGAAGGCGCGGGGGGCGGCGAAGCTGGCCGCCCCGGCGAATGGGCTCATTCCCGCGGATGCGCCGACTCCGGCCAGGCTTGCCGTGCCTGGCATGGCGCCAAGCCCGCTGGCCACCGCATCGCCTCCCGGGCCTGCCGACGACGGTGACGGGAGGAACTCCATCTGCTCAGCGGCGCCCGCTCTGGCGCCCGCCAGCCGGCGTGGCTCCGGCCTGTCCTCGTCCGCGAGGTCGTACTCCTCGTCGCGCGTCCGGCGGCGCCGGACGAGGGCGAACACCGTGATCGGCAACAGCAGGACGAGCAGCACGGCGAGCGAGATGATGGCGTCCCGCTCCAGCCTGAGCCGCAGGCCCTGCTGCGTGGAACGCACCAGCGGGGTAACCGGCGCCACCCGGGCAACGGCTCCGGTATAGGCGCGCTGGCCATGCGGCTCGGCCATCGCGGCTGCGGCATGCAGCGCGCGCGCCGCGTCCACGGTTCCGTAACCTGATCCGATCTGGTGGCCATCTGGCCGCCCGAACCTGGTGCTGCTGATGAGCGACTTCGTGACCTGCGCCGGCGTCAGCGCGGGGAATGCAGACTTGATCAGCGCGGCCACGCCAGCCACGACCGCGCTCGCCGCGCTTGTGCTGCTGATCGTGGTGTAGCCGGATGGCGTCTCGGCGGTGACGCCAGCGCCGGCGGCTGTCAGCTTGACGTAAGGCTCGTGGCTGGAGAACGGGGCCTTGGTGAAGTTCTTGCCGAACGCGCCGACGGAGATGACGCCGGGGTAGGCGGCAGGATAGTTCACGATGCCGGCGCCCATGCCGTCATCACCGGCCGGCGCGACGAGGATGACGCCCTTGCTGCGGGCGTACGCCACGGCCGACCGCTCGGCGGGGTTGCTGATTGCGATGCCAGGCGCGCCGGCCGTGCCGGTGGCGCCTGCCGCTGCCGGATCGAGCGGCAGGTCGATCACCGAGGCGCCGTTGCTGGTGGCGTACCTGATCCCGTCGGCGATCGCGGCCGGCAGCCCGGCGGCAATGCCCGGGTTGGCCAGCAGCGGGTCTCCGCTGTCCAGGGTGACCCGGACGGAAAGGATCTTGGCGGCAGGCGCGACGCCGATGATGCCCTCGCTGCTGCCGTGCCCGTGCCCGGCGATGATGCTGGCTATCTCGGTGCCGTGAATGCCGAAGAAGGGGCCGTTGGCGGTGCGGCCGGAGTGACTGAAATCCGGGCCGGTCAGTACCGATCCGGCGAGATCGGGCGCGGCGGCGTCAACGCCCGTGTCGAGGACGGCGATGGTGACGCCGGATCCCTGGCTGATCTGCTGCGCCGTGGTGATGTGCAGCTCGCGGAGCCACCACTCCGATTGGCGCACCTGGTCGGCGAGGGCGGGAGCGCTGTTCAGGGCGACCCATACCGCGACGAGCGCTACGGCGACCGGGGCCATCGAAGAGCGGGGGAACCTCAGTGGCACGCCTTCGTTGCCTTCCATGCGGGGTAACCCGCATTGTGCCATGTTTGCCAGGGTTCGGCGGAGTTTGGCGGAGGTGCACTAGTCAGGCTGGCCGGGCCACGGACAGCCTGACGTGCGCGCCCGGCGGCAGCCCGAGCTGCTCGGCCGCATCGCCCGCGTTGACCGCCAGCGAGATCAGGCCGGCGCTGTCGGTGTAGGCGACGATCTCGCCGGGTGCCACTGCGGCGAACGTCTCCATGTAGGGCACGGTCAGCTGCCGCCGCCCGCAGCGGACCACCACCGGCGAGCCGAACCCGATGCCCAGCCGGTCGGCATCCGACGCCGCGATGGACAGCTGCACGTTGCCGAACCGGTCCACCGACATCACCTCGCCCTCGGCCTCGCCGTCATGCACGCGGCTGGTCGGCGCGGGCAGCGTGACCAGGTCAGTCACATCGATCTCGGTCCCGGCCTCGGCCAGGTCATGCCCGGTGGCGAGGCGGGCGGCCACCGGGGTGAAGATGTCCCGGCCGTGGAAGGTCGGGGATACTGGGTGCAGCCACCACTCGCCGTTGGTGAGCTGGCAGGCACGCTGCGCCCCGCCCTGGGCGGCGACCGCCCAGGACAGCAGGCCGTTGTCCGGCCCGACCAGGATTCCCTCGCCTGCCTGCACGGCGACGCCGCGGCGGGCGGTGCCGACCCCCGGGTCTACCACCGCGACATGAACAGCGGGCGGCAGGTAGGGAAGGGTCTGGGCGAGCACAGCGGCGCCGCGCCGCACGTCGCCGGGCGGCACCAGGTGGGTGACGTCGATGAGGCGGATGCTCGGCGAGATCCGGGCCGCGACGCCGTGGCAGGCCGCGACGAAGCCGTCCTCGACGCCGTAGTCCGTCAGGAAAGTAAGGCAGTCATAGTTGGCCACGAAGGGTGAGCGTACGTTGCCGGAGGCCCGGCGCATAGAGCCTGCCTACGATGGATGCCAACGAATAAGTGCTGGGAGGCCGGATGGCCGCGCTTTCTGATCTTGAGATGCGCATCCTTGCCTTCGAGCGCAGCTGGTGGCGGCAGCCCGGAGCGAAGGAGCGGGAGATCCTTGAGGCACTCGGCATGCCGGTGACCAGGTACTACCAGCTGCTGAACGACCTGATCGACCGGACGGAGGCGCTCGCGTTCGATCCGGCGCTGGTCATGCGGCTGCGGCGGCAGCGAGCCAGGCGGCAGCGGATCCGGTCAGCACGCCCCGATGGGCGCCGGTGAGCCGCCCGGTGAGCTGCGCGGGAAGCGGCCGGGCAGAGCCGCCCGGCTCGCCTGAGCGGTCCGTGTCGCCCGCCCCGTCCGCAGGTCCTGTCTCGTCCGGCTGGCCTGCTGGGCCTGTCTCGCCGGGGTCGCCGGGGTCGCCTGCCTCGTCTGTCTCGCCTGCCTCGTCTGTCTCGTCTGTCTCGCCTGCCTCGTCTGTCTCGCCGGGGGCGTCCGGCTGGCCAGCGGGGCCCGCGACCTCCGTCCCGCTGCCCGTTCCGCATACGGCAGCCGGCCAGGCGGGCCTCGCGGCGATGCTGCGCGATCCCGGCCGGGCCCTGATCGCGCTGGACTTCGACGGGACCCTTTCCCCGATTGTGGCCGACCCGGCGGCTGCCCGCGCGCATCCGGGGGCAGACGGCGTGCTGCGCAGGCTGGTTCCGCTGACCGGAACGCTGGCGGTGATCACCGGCCGCCCGGTGCTTGCCGCGGTGGAGTACGGGCGTTTTGACCAGGTTCCCGGCCTGATCGTGCTCGGCCTCTACGGCAGGGAACGCTGGCAGGCCGGCATCGTGACCAGGCCGGCTCCCTCGCCGGGCGTGGCAGCGGCCCGGCGCGACCTGCCGGGAGTCCTGGCTGCAGGTGCCCCGGACGGTACCTGGACGGAGGACAAGGGCGATGCGCTGGCGGTGCACACCCGGCGCGCCGCCCGGCCGGCCGAGGCACTTGAGCACCTTCGCCGCCCGCTGGCCAGCCTGGCCGAGCGAACCGGCCTCGTGCTCGAACCAGGCCGGTTCGTGATCGAGCTGCGCCCGCCCGGTTCGGACAAGGGCTCAGCCCTTACAGACCTCGCAACGGAACGGAGACCTGGCGCGATTCTCTTCTGCGGAGACGATCTGGGTGATGTGCCTGCGTTCCGTGCCGTCCGCTCCCTCCGCGCCGCAGGTATACCAGGTCTCGCCGTGTGCAGCGGTTCTGCCGAGGTCACCGCGCTGGCCGGAGACGCTGACCTGATGGTCGACGGCCCCGATGGCGTCGTCGCCCTGCTCGGCTCGCTCGCTGAGGCATTCGCCTCGCCCCGGCACGGCTGACCCCTGCCCGGTCCCGCGCTGCCCGCCGTCCAACTTCCGCGCTGCCCGACACCGCGCTGCCTATCCCTGCCCGCCCTATCGCCTAGCGTTGCCGGACATTGCCGTCACCTGCCAATCCCGCCAGTCACATCAGCCCGCTGAGTCCCGCTAGCCACGGCCGATTCGCGCAAGGTCCGCCGCGGAGCATATGGATGGCACATTGCTAGGCGCGGATGCCTAGCAATGTGCCATCCATAGGTCGCAGGTTCGGGCGCGGGGCAGGGCGGGGCGCGGGCTAGTCGTCGAGGGCGGCTAGCTGCCTGGCGAACCATAGCTGCGGCGGCATGGCCGCGCTGGCCTTCGCGAGGGCAGCACAGCGGCGGGTCCGTTCAGAATCCTT
>DATGVY010000276.1:0-2910 GCA_035299845.1 Streptosporangiaceae bacterium | reverse complement strand
CAGCGGTGTGCAGATCAGGTTGTTCTGCAGCCCGGTTGCTGGATGCTCTGGGGGCAAGCGTCTCGGGCCGCGACGATAGGTGCTTGGTAGCCGGTGGCGCGGGGGACCGTTCCCGGCCGCCGGTTCTATGTCCGGTTCTCTGGTCGCGATGCTTGTTCGAGGGCTGAGTTCAGGTCATTCCAGAGGTCGTCGATATGTTCGCAGCCGACGCTTAGGCGCAGGAGCCCGGGGGGCACGTGACCTTGTCCTGGGAGCTTGCTGCGCCGCTCGATGGTGCTTTCGACGCCGCCCAGGCTGGTGGCGCAGACGATGACTTGCACGGCGTTGCAGAGGCGGTCAGCTGTGGGGGCGTTGGCGACCTCGAAGGCCAGCACTGCCCCGAAGCCGGTCATTTGCGCGGCGGCCGTGCGGTGTCCGGGGTCGCCGGGAAGACCGGGGTAGCGCACGCGGCTGACGGCAAGGTGTTGTTCGAGCCGGCGGGCGAGTTCGCTGGCGTTGCGCTGGCCGCGATCGAGCCGCAGGGCAAGAGTGCGCAGGCCGCGCAGCGCCAGGAATGCCTCTAGGGCTCCGGGGGTTGCGCCCGATAGGCCGCGGCGGTGGCGGAGGCGGTCGGCAAGGGCCTCCTGGCGGGCGATGGTGATGCCTGACAGCAGGTCGGAGTGGCCGCCAATGAATTTGGTGGCGCTGTGCACGACCACGTCCGCGCCGAGTGCTAGAGGCTGTTGCAGGAGTGGCGTTGCGAAAGTGTTGTCGACGCCGACGATTGCCCCGGCGTGGCGGCCGGCGGCGCACAGAGCGGGAAGGTCGGCTATGTCAAGCAGCGGATTCGAGGGGGTTTCCAGCCAGAGCAGGTCCGCGCCGGCGGCGGCGGCTTGGACGCTCGCGGTGTCGGTCAGATCAACGCGGTCAATGGCCCAGCGCCCTTGCTGCTGGGCGTCGGCCAGAAGCTCGCTGACCCCGAAATAGCAGTCCTTCGGGGCAACGATGCGGCCGCCGGCTGGCACGAGGTCGAGCACGGCAGCGACCGCGGCCGTGCCGGAGGAGAAGCCACGGCGTGACCGCCCTCCACCTGGCCCACGGCTGTCTCAAGTGCCTCCCAGGTCGGCGTGGCGTCTGTGCGTGCGTATGAGCGGATGCGCTCCTCAATACCTGGCGCTGCCGTGATGCTGGCATGGAAGTTAGATGCCAGCACCATGGGAATGTTGACCGGCTCGCTGGCCGCGCGGCGAGGGCGGCCGGCACATATGACCGCTGTTTCCGGTCGCAGGCCGGCGGGTGCTGCCGGCTGGTCATCAGGTGTCATGGGCTTCTCCTATCTCCCGATAGTGCAGTATAATGCCCTGTATGAGGCAGTCAGGTTTGGAGGCTCGTGCCGGGGCGGACAGCATCACCCGAGCGATCGGCGGCCGGGTCCGGCAGGGACGGGGCAGCCGGGGCTGGACCCTGGACCAGCTGGCCGAGCGCTCTGGCGTCAGCCGCAGAATGCTGGTCAGCATCGAGCAGGGCTCGGCTAATCCGAGCATCGCGACGCTGCTTCGCATCAGTGACGCGCTCGGCATCGGGCTGCCCGCGCTTGTCAATATGGACCGTTCGTCCAGGCTGCGGGTCACCCGGGCTGGCGCTGCCCCGGTGCTGTGGCGGGGGAAGCTCGGCGGGCGGGCCGTGCTCGTCGCCGGCGCTGAGTCACCGGACGTCACCGAGCTCTGGGACTGGACGCTCGAGCCGGGTGAGAGTCACTCCAGCGAGGCGCACGCGGCCGGAACCCGCGAGCTGCTCCTCGTCCTTGACGGTCAGCTTGAGCTCAGAGTGGGCCAGCACGCCGAGGTACTCGCGAAGGGAGATTCGGCTTCGTTCGCCGGTGACCTGGCCCACGAATACGTGAACGCCGGCTCAGCGCAGGTGGCGCGTTTCGCCCTGACGGTGTTCGAGCCGGCTGCCGGCGGGGGTGCGGCCCGGTGATGACACTGCTGACCGCGGCTGAGGTGAGTGAGAGCGCACGCGCGTTTCTTGCGGCCGTCAGCGTGGCCCCCGATGTGCTCGAGCTGCGCCCGGACTACCGCGTGCTGGTCATGGTGGCCGAGAGCCTGGAGCCGGGACCGCCCGACCAGATCAGTGACGAGCTGCTGGCGCGAGCCGAGATCCGGGCACGGATCACGCTCGATGGCCGGGCACCCGAAGACGTGCCTCAAGTCGCCGACTGGCGCGCCGCCTACCGGGCGTTCGGCGCCAAGCCTCAGCGCACCCGGCCGAGCGTTGAGGCGCTGCTGCGCCGTCTCGACGCCGGGCTGCCCCGCATCGACCGCCTCACCGACGCATACAACGCGGTCTCGATCGCGAACTTGGTGCCAGTTGGCGGCGAGGACCTGGGCCAGTACCAGGGCCCGGCCCGGCTGGCCCGAGCCGCCGGCGACGAGGACTTCGACACCGTGGCGCATGGTGAGCCGGCTGTCGAGCACCCGAAGCCAGGCGAGGTGATCTGGCGTGACGACGCTGGCGTCACCTGCCGCCAGTGGAACTGGCGGCAATGCACCCGGACCCGGATGACGCCGGCAACCACGAACGCCGTCTTCATCATCGACGGACTCGCCGCCCTCGGGCGCAACGGCCTGACAGGGGCGGGAAACGACCTCGCCAGCTCCCTCATGAGCCTGAGCCCGCAGGCCGCCATCGCCAGCCGGCTCATCGCCGCAGATCAGCCCCGCACCGGCAGGAGAACACAGACATGCTGATCCACCCCTGGGACGGCGACATCCTCCTCGTCCACCTGGCCCGGCCCAACAAGGTCTGGGCGGCGATACAGGCGCGGCCAATCGTGGTGATGAGCGTCGTCGACGACTACGCGTACGTCCCGACGACGTGGCGCGCAAAGGCTGGCGGACCAGACGAGGACGGGGTGCCAACGAGCTACTA
>DATGVY010000275.1:0-15012 GCA_035299845.1 Streptosporangiaceae bacterium | reverse complement strand
CGAACAGCGCGTTCCTGCTCGGCACGGGCAACCCCACGATCGCGCTGTTCGCGGTCGCGCTGGCCGGGACCGGCCTGCTGACCACGGTCGGCGTGATCGTGTCGATGGACACGTTCGGTCCTGTCTCCGACAACGCCCAGGGCATCGCGGAGATGAGCGGCGACGTCGAAGGCGAGGCCGCCCAGGTGCTAACCAGGCTGGACGCGGTCGGGAACACGACCAAGGCGATCACGAAGGGGATCGCGATCGCCACCGCGGTGCTCGCCGCGACCGCGCTGTTCGGTGCCTTCCGCACGACCGTGAAGGCCGCTCTGGGGAGCGCGGCGAGCAGCTTCAGCCTGTCAATCGACCGGCCGAATGCGCTTGTCGGGCTGATCGTCGGAGCGTCGGTGGTGTTCTTCTTCTCCGGCCTCGCGATCATGGCCGTCGGCCGCGCGGCGGGCCGGGTGGTGTTCGAGGTGCGCGAGCAGTTCAGGATGCACCCGGGGATCATGGACTTCACCGAGAAACCCGAGTACGGCCGCGTGGTCGATATCTGCACGAAGGATTCGCTGCGCGAGCTCGCCACGCCCGGCCTGCTCGCCGTGCTCACCCCGATCGTGATCGGGTTCGGCTTCGGCTACGTGCCGCTCGGCTCGTTCCTCGCGGGGGCGATCGCGGCCGGCGTGCTGATGGCAGTGTTCCTGGCCAACTCGGGCGGCGCCTGGGACAACGCCAAGAAACTCGTCGAGGACGGCAACTACGGCGGCAAGGGATCGGATGCGCACGAGGCCACCATCATCGGCGACACGGTTGGTGACCCCTTCAAGGACACCGCGGGCCCGGCGATCAACCCGCTGATCAAGGTAATGAACCTGGTATCACTGCTGATTGCGACCAGCGTCGTGAAATACAGCCATAACGGGGGGCTGCGGGCCGGTGTCGCCATCGCCGCGGTCGCCATCGTGGTCGGTGCCATCGTCGTTTCCAAGCGCCGGTCGACCAGCATCGCGTCAGCCGGACCGGGCGGTGCTGGCGAGGGCGCCGTCTCCGACGGCCCGGCAGTCCCGGGCGAGGAAGGCAAGACCTCAGCAGGAACCACCGCCGCCTGAGTCATCCGGTCGGCGCGCCGGCCAGCCGCCCGCGACCGACCCTTGAGACAGTGTCGGCTGCACTTCATGATCCCGGGGATTTCTCAGTCGTAGCGACTGAGAAATCCCCGGGATCATGAAAGGCAAGCGGGCGGCCCAGGGGGATAGTGGCCGGTGGCCGCCCGGCGCGCGGCCGGGAGCGGCGGGTGCAGCGACGCGGTGCTCAGGCTGCTCGCCGGAGGCGCCTGCCGGGGCTCAGCCCGTTCGCGGGCGGGCTCGGGCCCATGGGCTCATGTGCAGGAGCTGATGCCCGCGGGTCAGGCCGCGGCCGCTCATCTCGCCAGCACCGCGTCTGCCGCGTCCGCGGTCTCCACATCGTCCAGGGAGATGCCGAGCAGATAGAGGATCACGTCCAGATGCGGAACGCTGACCGAGGCGTCGGCCGCGTCGCGGACCGCTGGCTTGGCGTTGAAGGCGATCCCAAGCCCGGCCGCCGCGATCATGTCGAGATCGTTCGCGCCGTCGCCGACCGCCACGGTCTGGCTGAGCGGGGTACCCGCCTCGGCGGCGAACCTGCGCAGCGCAAGGGCCTTGCCCGCCCGGTCGATGACCGGGCCGGCCAGCCGCCCGGTGAGCCTGCCGCCAGAGATCTCCAGCGTGTTGGCCGCTGCGTAGTCGATGCCGAGCTCGGCGGCTAGACCGTCGGTGAACTGGGTGAATCCGCCGCTGACCACCCCGCACCGGTAGCCGAGCCGCTTGAGGGTCCGGATCAGCGTGCGCGCTCCCGGGGCCAGCTTCAGCTCGGCGCGGACGGCATCGATGGCCGCGGCCTCAAGCCCGGCAAGCAGCGCCACCCGGTCGCGCAGCGATGCCGCGAAGTCAAGTTCCCCGCGCATCGCGGCCTCCGTCAGCGCCGCGACCTGCTCAGCGCAGCCGGCCCGGGCCGCGAGCAGATCGATGGCCTCGCCGCTGATCAGCGTGGAATCGACATCCATCACGATCAGCCGCATCGCGCGCCGGTGCAGTCCGCCGCGCTGCACGGCCACGTCCGCTCGCTGGTCCAGCGACTCCCGGGCCAGCGCGGCACGCAGCGCGTCCGGGTCCGCACCGGACACCTCAAACTCGATGCACGTCACCGGCCGGTGCGCGAGCCTGCCGATCCGGTCGATGTTGGCGCCGCTGGCCGCGATCCGGCCGGCGATGGCCGCGATGGCGGCGGGCGCCAGCGGGCCGCCCAGCACCGTGACGTGCAGGCTGCCCCGCCGCCGCGGCGGCTCGCCGGAACCCGTCGTGATCTCGGCCTCCAGGCCAAGATCCCCGGCCACGGCGGAGACCTGGCGGTGAATGGCCGTCAGGTCGGGCGCGCCGTCGCAGGACAGCAGGACGCCGAGCACCAGGCGCCCGCGGATGACCACCTGCTCGATGTCGATGACGCTCAGCTCGTGCACGGCAAGCACCGAGAACAGCCGTGACGTGACTCCCGGCCGGTCCCGGCCGGTCAGCGTAATCAGGAGAGTGATCTGCGGCCCGGACATCGTGGTTAACGCTACCGGGAGCCGCGCGCCTCGCTGCGCCAGATGCCGTAGGTTCGAGCTGGAGATGCTGCAGGGCTAGGAGGGGGGCGCATGTCGGACGAGGTGCTGCGGCTGCGCGGGGTAGGCGTCCGGCGCGAGAGGTCAATGCTGCTGCGCGACGTCGACTGGACCGTCCACAGCGACGAGAGCTGGGTCGTGATCGGCCCGAACGGGGCAGGCAAGACCACGCTTCTGCAGGTAGCGGCCGCCCTGCTGCCGCCCACCGATGGCACTGCGGAGATCCTCGGCGAGAACGTGACCGAGGCCGACATCTTTGACATGCGGACGCGGATCGGGCTGGCGAGCGCTGCGCTGGCCGACCGTGTGCCGCCAGCGGAGAAGGTCATCGACCTCGTGCTGACCGCCTCCTACGGCATCCTCGGCCGGTACACCGAGGACTATGACTCCGGTGATGTCACCCGGGCGGTGGAGCTGCTCGATGCGCTCGGCTGCGCGCACCTGATCCGGCGGAGATTCGCGACGCTTTCCGAGGGAGAGCGCAAGCGCGTCCAGATCGCCAGGTCGCTGATGCCGGATCCGGAACTGCTGCTGCTCGACGAGCCGGCCGCGGGACTGGATCTGGGCGGGCGCGAGGACCTGCTGAGGCGGATCGCTGTGCTGGCCCGCGATCCCAAGGCGCCGCTGATCGTGCTGGTCACGCACCATGTCGAGGAAGTGCCGCCCGGCTTTACCCACGCGCTGCTGCTGCGCAAGGGCACAGTGCTCGCGGCCGGCCGGGTGCAGGACGTCTTCACCGCGCGGTACCTGTCCAAGTGCTTCGGGCTGCCGCTGCTCATCGAGCACACCGGCTCCCGGTGGACCGCCCGCGCCGCACAGCTGCCCTGACCCGCTGCGTGCGGGCCCGGCGGGTGACCACACAGGCCGTGCTCGCGACGAGCAACCTGGCGCGGTCCGCGCCGGATGGCCGCCGGCGCCGCCTGCCCTACGATCATGACCATGCGAGGATCCCGTGGGCGCTGCTGAGGCGCTCGCGATCTTCGCGGCGGGGGTCGCGGCGGGCGGGATCAACGCGGTCGTCGGGTCGGGATCGCTCATCACCTTCCCCACGCTGCTCGCCTTCGGCATCCCCGCGGTCATCGCCAACGTGTCGAACAATGTGGGACTTGTCCCCGGCAACGTGAGCGGGGCGCTCGGCTACCGCCGCGAGCTGGCCGGCCAGCGCGGGCGGCTGCTCAGGCTCGGCGCGTTTGCCGGGGCCGGGTCACTGGCTGGCGCCATCCTGCTGCTCTCGCTGCCGGCCAGCGCATTTACGCTGATCGTCCCCGTGCTCATCCTGGTCGGCTGCGGGCTGGTGATCATCCAGCCGCGGCTGAACGCCTGGATGGCGGCCAGCCGGGAGGCCCGCGACGCTCAGGGCAGTTCCGTCCTGGCCGCCGGGGTGCTCGTCTCCGGCGCCTACGGAGGCTATTTCGGTGCCGCGCAGGGCGTCCTGGTCATTGGCTTGCTCGGCAGCTTCCTGGCTGACGACTTGCAGCGCGTCAACGCGGCCAAGAACGTGCTCGTCACGATCGTGAACGCCACGGCCGCGGTGCTGTTCATCCTGTTCGCGCAGGTCAACTGGATCGCCGTGCTGCTGATCGCGGCGGGGTCGACGGGGGGCGGACTGCTCGGCGCCCGGCTGGGCAGGCGGCTGCCGCCGCTTGCGCTGCGGATCTTCGTCGTCGCGATCGGAGCGATCACCGCGACGAAGCTGTTCTTCTTCTGACTGCGCCGGCCGCACCGCCGGCCTTGGCGGTGACCCTGACCGGAGTTCCCCTCCGGACGAACTGATATCCGTGTTCACCAGGGGAAACGTGGTGCACCATGACCCCACGTAGACATGTAGATTCGCCGCCTGAAGCTCTATGACCTGGGCAAATATGACGGGCCCTATAGGCCTGTGGGGAACCTCGGCCTAGAGTCCCGCGACCAGGCGGGCGGCGATCTCCGGCGCCGCGCGCTCGATCCATGCCTCGGCCCGGGGCATCCGGTCTTTTACGCCCTCCTCCCAGAACCGCAGGAAGACCGGGTCGACGCTGGCGGCGGCCCGGGAACTGGCGTGGAATCGCCGCACCATCTCGACGGCGACCGGCATCAGCCCGCTGCGCTGCGCCTCGGTCATCCCGTAGGCGTCGGCGAAGACTGCGGCGCGCCGCGGGATGTCGGCGGTCACGAAGGCGGGCGCACGGTCCGCGGGATGCAGCAGCGGCGCCCACCAGTAGAGGGCGTTCGCGATGTCGTAGAGCCGGGTGGTCGGCTTGGCCAGGTCGAAGTCGATCAGGGCAGCGGGCAGTCCGGCGCGGAAGACCACGTTGCCCGGGCAGTAGTCGCGGTGGCTGACGAGCTCGGGCGCGCAGTCACGGGCCCCGTCGGCAGGCACGACCGAGGGTCCGTCCGGCGGCAGGCCGGCCGGGCCTGCGGCGGGACCGCCGGCCGGACCTTCAGCATGCTCCCGGGCCGGCCGGGGGCCAGGGTGGCCACCCCACACCGCATCGGCATCCGGTGCCCAGCCTGCCGATGCATCATGCAGGCGCCGGATCAGCCTGGCCAGCCCGGCCAGCACATCCTCCGCTGCCGTCTCGGCGGGCAGAGGCTCGCGGGGAACCCAGCCAGGAACGAAGGAGAGCACCTCCCTGCCCTGCTCGTCGACTCCGAGCGGCAGCGGCGCGGCGGTGAAGCCTTGCCGGTGCAGGTGCGCCAGGTAGACCTGCACGGTGGCGGTGAACGGCCGGACCGGGCGGCGGACCGTATCGCCGACCCGCACGACGCGGGTTACGTCATCACCGAGCAATTCTTCCTGCGGGCTGCTCGCCATCCCGCGAAGCTTAGCCCGGGTATGACGGTGGTCCGGGACGTCGCCCGCGATCGGCAGTGTCCTGGCCGGGGCGACCGGGGCAGGACGGCCGGCTGCGGCAATCCGGCCAGGGACCGGACGGCGGTGCGTGCGCGGCCTAGCCGGGGGAGGGCCGCGGCTTGCCCGGACGTACCTGCACGACACCGCTTTCGCTGACCCTGACCTCGAACGCGGGCTGTCGCGCGGTGGCCGGCCCGTGCACGACGGACCCGTCGGCGACCCGGAACGTGCTGCCATGCCAGGGGCAGACGATGCACGAGCCGCCACCGGCGGACTCCAGCCGGCCCTGGTGCAACGGCCCGCCCAGGTGAGCGCACTGATCCGCGAGCGCGCTCACCCCGGAGCCTTCCCTGATCACGACCAGGGCCAGGTATCCAAGCCGGCGGCGGACCGCGCGTCCTTCCGGCAGCTCCGCCGCCTGGCACAGATCGTGCCAGCCGAGCGGCGCGAGGTGGGTGACCGGCTCGGCGTGGCTGGTGCCCGCGCCGAGCGGAAACGCCAGGTGCCTGCCCAGATAGCCGCCCGCGGTCACCGCCGCTAGCCCGCCGGCCGAAAGGAGCCGCCCGGTCGTGGCCCGTCCCGCGCTCCTGGCCAGCAGCGATGCGGCGAAGAGCGTCGCCGCGCAGGCCCCGGACGCGGCGTGTGCCAGGCCCACTCGCTGCTGCTCACGGTGCAGCGCCGACCAGTCGGCCCAGCCGGTCGCGGCGGTAGGCATGACGGTCACCAGGCCGAGTGCGATCAGGGTGCGGGCCGCGCGCTCGGACCCAGGCACGAAGTCGAGCACCGTCGCTGACGTCCAGAAGCCGAGCGGCAGCCCGGTCAGCGCCGGGTGCGCGGGCTGGCCGAACGGCACCCCATGCAGGACGTCGGCCGGCCGGCCGCCAGGTAGCGCGCGCCGCACCAGGCCGGTCAGCGCGGCGGCCGCGCCGTCCAGGGCTCGCGCGTGCTCAAGCCGCTCAGCGACGCGCATGCGGATACCGGGCGCGCCGTTCCCGGCACCGTCGCGCCGGGAGAAGAGACTTGGCCGGATTCGGCTCACGCGGATATTCGTACCCGGCGCAGCCGCTCGCCTACCGCACGCCCGCCAGGGGACTGGCGTGGCGTGGCGGCTAGCCGGGCTCACCGCCGGCTGGCGCCAGGCCGATCAGCCCGGCGCGTACCGCCTGCTCCACCAGGTCCCTGGCGTAGCCGCCAAGCGTCGCGGAACCGTCCTCGATGAGGGCAACCTTGGCGAGCACCTGGCCGGCCGTGATCCCGTGCTCGGCCCAGGTACCGCCGCCGGCCCGGACGTTGGCCAGCATCGGCTGCAGCCGGTCCAGGGCGCGCGCGAACCTGGCCTCCTGCGTGCTGCGTTCCTCGAACTCGTCCCACAGCGCGCGGAACCGGGTCGCCTGCTCGGTCGGCAGCAGCGCGAAGATCCGGTCCGCGGCGGCCAGCTCCGCCGCCTCCTGCCGCGCTTGCTGCGCCTCGTCCGCGTACAGGAAAAGGTCGCCCGCGTCTATCTCGACCAGGTCGTGCACGAGCACCATGGCGATCACCCGGCCCAGGTCGGTGCCGGGCGGGGCATGACCGGCCAGCACCAGGGCCATCACGGCCAGGTGCCAGGAGTGCTCGGCGGAGTTCTCCTGCCGGTCGGGCTCGGTCAGCCGGGTTTGCCGCAGGACGCCTTTGAGCCGTCCGGCCTCGATCACGAACCGCATCTGCTCGTCCAGTCGCATGCCCCCATTGGAGCAGGGGGTCGGGCGGCGCTGTCAGCCGCCCGGCTGCCGGGGCCGCCCGGCCGGCATCGACCGGATGGGCCGGGCAGGATTACCGGACGTAGCGGGAAAGGTACCCCCGGTGATCAGGCTCGGCACGGCAGCTGCGATCATTCTTCTGGGGGACCCAAAGATGATACGGGGGACCGGCTCATCAAGACTCGTCCTGGCGGGGCGCACGCCCGGCCAGGACGAGTTCTCCCTGTCGAGGCCCAGTGTTCATAGAAGCGTATGAATCGTTCATAGAAACGTATGAATCGTTAAGTTGAATTGGTCTTGTTTTCAGGGTAACGTCAGCAGTCATGACCGATGCTGCCAGGCTTCGCGGTGCCGGGCTCCGGGTGACCTCGGCCCGGCTGGCGATCCTGCAGGCCGTCGCGGCCGGGGGCCACCCCGGCGCGGACGAGATCGCACGCAGCGTCAGGGACCGGATCGGGCATGTCTCCACCCAGGCGGTGTACGAGGCGCTGAACGCGCTGACCGCGGCCGGCCTGGTCCGCAGGATAGAGCCGGCCGGCAGCCCGGCGCGGTACGAGGGCCGGGTCGGCGACAACCACCACCACATCGTGTGCCGCGGCTGCGGTGCCGTCTGCGACGTCGATTGCGTCGTCGGTCACGCCCCGTGCCTTGAGCCCGCCGCGCATGCCGGGTTCGCCATCGACGAGGCCGAAGTGACCTTCTGGGGACTTTGCCCGCACTGCCAGTCACCGGTTAGCGCGGCCGGGCCGGCCGGTTCGCGCCGTACCCGCAACGAGGAGGACATGAATGAGTGACCACCGTCCAGCCACCACCACTGACGCGGGAACGCCCGCGCCGAGTGACGAGTTCTCGCAGTCGGTCGGCCCGAACGGCCCCTTGCTGCTGCAGGATCACTACCTGATCCAGAAGATGGCGCAGTTCAACAGGGAACGGGTCCCCGAGCGGGTGGTGCACGCGAAGGGCGGCGGCGCTTACGGCGTCTTCGAGGCGACCGAGGACGTCAGCCAGTACACCAAGGCGGGCATGTTCACCAAGGGCAAGCGGACCGACATGGTCATCCGCTTCTCCACCGTGGCGGGCGAGCTCGGCTTCCCCGATACCGTCCGCGACCCGCGCGGCTTCGCGATGAAGTTCTACACCGAGCAGGGTAACTACGACCTGGTCGGCAACAACACGCCCGTGTTCTTCATCAGGGACCCGCAGAAGTTCTCCGACTTCATCCACTCGCAGAAGCGCCGCGCCGACACGCACCTGCATGACAACAACATGCAATGGGACTTCTGGACGCTCTCCCCCGAGTCGGCGCACCAGGTCTCGTTCCTCATGTCCGACCGCGGCACGCCCTATACCTGGCGGAACATGAACGGCTACGGCAGCCACACGTTCATGTGGTACAACGCGGGCGGGGAGAAGTTCTGGGTCAAGTACCACTTCAAGACCGAGCAGGGCATCAGGAACTTCACCGCCGCCGAGGCAGCCGCGATGAGCGCGGCGGACCGGGATTTCCACCTGCGGGACCTGCATACCGCGATCGAGACCGGCGATCACCCGTCGTGGCGGCTTGAGATGCAGGTCATGCCGTTCGCCGACGCTGCGGACTACCGGTTCAACCCGTTCGACCTGACCAAGGTCTGGCCGCACAGCGACTACCCGCCGATCACGGTCGGCAGGTTCACCCTGAACAGGAACCCGGAGAACTACTTCGCCGAGATCGAGCAGGCGTCGTTCGAGCCTGCCAATTTCGTGCCCGGCATCGGGCCGTCGCCGGACAAGATGCTGCAGGGCAGGCTGTTCAGCTACCCGGACACGCACCGCTACCGGATCGGCCCGAACTACCTGCAGCTGCCGGTCAACCGGCCCAAGTCGCCCGTGCACTCCTACAACAAGGACGGCGCGATGCGTTACGACAACCCCGGTGACCCGGTGTACGCGCCGAACTCAGCAGGCGGCCCGGCCGCTGACGCGCAGCTGTGGCCGGGCGGAGACTACGAGGTCGCCGGCGAGATCGTGCGCAGTGCCTACACCCTGCACGCCGAGGACGACGACTTCGGCCAGCCGCGCGCGCTGTGGGAGAAGGTCATGTCCGAGACCGACCGCGATCACCTGGTGACCAACATCACCCTGCACGCCGGAGCTGCCGAGGTCACGGCCGAGACGAAGGCACGGGTGACCGACTACTGGCGGAACGTGCACCCCGACCTCGGCGCGCGCGTCGGCAAGGAGCTGAACGGAGGCTGACCCCGGACTGCCGTCCCCGAGGACCGGACCACCCGGGGGCGGCGTAAGAAAGGAGCCTGGCGCGGCCGGTGCCGCGCCAGGCTCCTGCCATTCCAGGCTCCTGCCATTCCAGGCTCCTGCCGTTCCCGGTTCCTGCCGTTCCCGGTTCCTGCCGTTCCCGGCACCTCCCTGGCACCTCCCTGGCACCAAACTGCCCGCGCGGTCGCATCGCATCCCGGCGGCCCGGGTAGGACTCAGCCATGAGCTGCAGCCACGCCCGCCCGCCGGGCGGCCGGCGGTGAAGGGCGACCGTGTCGAGATCGTGGTCGATACCGGCGGCGAGACAAGGAACTACGAGGTGACGGCGACCAGGGCCGGGCGCCGCGTCGAGGTCGTCATCAGGCGCGGGCTTGTCGAGGTCAGCGAGCTGACCAGGGGGGGCACGGTCGTGCGGACGGCCAGGTTCATGACCAGCCGGGTGCTGGCGCTGGTCGAGCACCCGGCGCCGCGGCGTCCGGGTACCGATCCGCGGCGTCCGGGCACCGATCCTCCTGGCGGGTCCCGCGTCGGGTAAGCGGCTATTCCGGCCGAAAGCCGATCCTGGAGCCACCGGATCGCCCGCGATGTCGGGCGGTGCCTGCCGGACGACCGGGCATCGCGCTACCATCACCGCGCGATGAGATAGATCAGGGTGGCGCCAGATGACAACGATCAGGGTGGCACTGGCCGAGGACCATGTTCTCCTGCGCGAGGGCATTTCCCGGCTGGTCGCCGCAAACGACGACTTCGAGCTCGTGGGAGTTGCGTCCGACCTGCCGGAGCTGCTCGCCGTCGTCGGCGAGCAGATTCCCGACGTGGTAGTCACCGATATCCGGATGCCGCCGACCGGCACCAACGAGGGCATCGAGGCGGCGGCCTGGATCCGGCAGCATCATCCCCGGGTGGGCGTGGTCGTGCTGAGCCAGTACACCGCTCCCGGGTATGCGGTGGCCCTGCTTGAGCATGGCTCATCCGGCCGGGCCTACCTGCTCAAGGAGCGGGTGGGCAGCGTTGATGAGCTGGCGCGGGCCATCCGTGCCGTCGCCGACGGGGGGTCGGTGATCGACCCCATGGTGGTTGACGACCTGGTGCGGGCGCGCTCGCAAGAGCGCATGTCGGGCCTGTCGTCGCTGACGACGCGGGAGTCGGAGATCCTCGCCGAGATGGCCCAGGGCAAGAGCAACTCCGCGATCGCCGCTGCCCTGTTCGTCACCGAGCGAGCCGTCGAGAAGCACACCAACTCGATCTTCGCGAAGCTGGGACTGTCGGAGGAGAAAGACCTCAACCGCAGGGTCAAGGCGGTGCTCGTGTTCCTCAGCCAGCGAGAGGCCAGCTGAGGAGTACGCAGCGCGGGGAAGGTGACCACACCAGGCTCCGGATGGCAGCACCCTCGGCCGCGGCGCGGACTCGTGCGAAGCTGGATCCGTGACCAGCCCGCGTTCCGTACTCGTAGTGGATGACCAGGCGCCCTTCCGCTCGGCCGCCCGGGCGGTTCTGCGGCGGCTTGAAGGCTTCGAGTTCGCGGGCGAGGCATCGAGCGGGCCGGAGGCGATCGAGCTCGTCGACCGGCTGCACCCGGCGCTGGTCCTGATGGACATCAACATGCCGGAAATGAGCGGTATCGAGGCGACTCGGCGGATCGTGTCCACCCATCCCGAGGTGGTGGTGATCCTCTGCTCGACTTACGACGCTGCCGACCTTCCCCCCGGGGCAGCGGCCAGCGGGGCGACCGCCTACGTGAACAAGGAACGGCTCGCCGCCGACACGCTCCGCCTGCTGTGGGACGAGCGGGGCTCTGGCGAGTTCATCTCCCGCTGACCTTACCGCACAGAAAGCAGCGAGCTAGATGTCAGCCCAGTTGCTGATTTTCATTTCGTCGGGGTAGGCGTTTGCCTTGCCCCCAGCCAGCTCAGGGCAGCCAGCACGGGGCAGCCAGCACGGGGCAGCCAGCTCAGAGCAGCGGTACCGAGCCCAGGACCCGGGAGGAATGTCCTGGCTGCGACTCCCAGCGCACCGTCCCGCCGATGGCGCCCAGCCTGTCGGCCATGTTGACGAAGCCGTGGCCGCCGCGGGCAGCTTCGGCGTCGAAGCCAGGGCCGTCGTCGGCGACGGAGAACAGCAGTCCGCCAGACTCCTCCCAGAGCCGCACCTGCACGCGTGCCTGCGGCGCGTGCTTGGCGGCGTTCTGCAGGGCCTCCAGGCAGCAGAAGTAGACCGCTGCCTCGATCTCGGGCGTGTACCGGCCAATCCCCTCGGCGGACACGGCGACCGGCAGCGGGCTGCGGTTGCCGGCCGCCCGCATCGCCTCACCGAGCCCGCTGTCGGCAAGCAGCGGGGGGTAGATGCCATGGGCCAGCTCGCGCAGCTCCCGGATGGTGTCCTTGACATCATCGGCCAGCTGGTCGAGCATCTCGGCCGCTGCCGGGGGATCGTCGGCGATGATGTCGCGCGCAATGCGCAGGTTCACCGCCATCGCCACCAGGTGCTGCTGGGCTCCGTCGTGCAGGTTGCGCTCCACCCGGCGGCGCTCGGCATCGCCGCTGGCGACAATGCGGGCCCGTGACCGGCGCAGCTCATCAGCCTGCCGGCGCAGCTCGTCCAGGCTGGTCTGCAGTGCAGTGTCGAGCCGCGCGTTATGGACGGCGAGCCCCACCTGCCGGGCCAGTTCGGTAAGCACCCGGTCATCGTCATCGGCGAAGGCGTCAGCCGCGGCCGGCCGCTCGACGACGATCAGCCCGAGCAGCTCGCCGGCATGACTGACCGGGGCCACCCGCAGCTGCACGTGCTCGCGGCCGTCGAGCAGCGCAGGCAGCCACACGGATGCCCAGGCGCTGCCTGACACCCCGGCTCTGGTCACGACCGGCCGCTCGCGCGCCGTGACGATGACTGAGCGGGGTCCGGCGTCCGGCACCGATACCACGCGCTCCAGCACCTCCCCGGTCCCGCTGTAGACCTCGGCACTGGTCAGCCCCATCGTCTTGCGCAGCGACTCGGCCAGCTGCAGCAGCAGCTCGTCCATCGGGATGGCGCGGGTCAGGCGACTGCCGAAGGTGCGCAGCGCCTCGTCGGGCGCCTCGCGGGCCCCGTAGACGAAGCGCTTGGCCGCGGCGACAAGCCGGTCCCTGGCCGGCAGGTACCCGATCGCTGCCACCGCCGCGGCCAGCATCGAGAGCCCGAGGATCTCACGGCCCCCCGAGTCGCGGGGCGCAGTTCCGATGCCGAACACGATCACCAGGTAGATGGCCGCGACCACCACGGTGAACCCCGCTATCGACAGCACCTGGACAAGGACGCGGCCGCCGTAGGGCCCGAGCCCGCGCAGTCCCCCCGCCATCATGCCGAGCGGCAGGAAGATCGCGCAGCCCGCTGCCACGGCGGCGACCGCCCCCGGCCACATGACGAGCACATGCAGAACACCGGCGACCAGCGCCGTGTCGGCCGCCAGCATGGCGCCGACCGCCATCCACTGCATCCGCTGCTTGTCGCGTCCCTCGGCTGCCTGGTAGCGGAGCCGAACCGCGGGGAGAGCACACGCCGTGGCCAGCGGCCAGGCCACCGCCGCTGCCGCGGACGGGAACGGCCGGCCGGCGATCACCAGCACCACCCCGGTGCTCGCGGCAGCGGCATATGCCAGGCCCGCGCCCGCCTGCCTGCCTCGCCCGGCCAGCCGGCCATCGGGCAGCGCGAGCAGCAGATGGACGGAAATCGCGATGACGAACGGCACGGCCAGCGTGGCGACGGAACGCGCAGCCTGGTGCTGCGCGCCGGAAACCTCGTCGCCGATCCGCGCGGTAGTCAGTGCGACCGACGCCGCAAGCGCCCCGAACACCACCTGCCATTGCGCAACCCGCTGCGGGGCGCGAGCGAGGACGGCGCCGGACAATGCGCCTGCCAGGACAAGGCCGAAGGCGACGGCCTGCACGGCAGGCAGGCTGCCGGGGACGTGGACCCGGAGGCCGGCCACCGCGATCGCGGCGGCGATCGCGGGCAGCAGCATTCCGGCCAGGACGCGTCGCCCGGCGCTGCCACCCGGGGGCGGGTTCCCGGCCGCCCGATCGTCGAGGGTTGTCTTCATCGTCACTCCGGTGTCCATCGTCACTCCGCTCGCAGAATGGCAGCCGCCGGCGTTCGCGCGGCGCGCCTGGCGGGAAGCGCGGCGATCACGTTGGCTAGCAGGAGCGCGGCCAGCCCGGCCAGGGCGATCGAGCCGGCCGGGATCGTCGGGTCGGGCACCGCCGAGAGCTCGCGGGCGAACAGCAGCCACAGCCAGCGGCCTCCCGCGATCCCGAGCGGCACGCCGACCACGAGTCCAGCCGCGGCAATCACCGAGGACTGCCAGGCGACGGCCGCCGCCAGCTGGCGGCGGGTGAAGCCGAGCGTCTTGAGCAGCGCGAAGTCGCGGCGTCGGCGGCGCACCGACGCCACCAGCGTCAGCCCCAGGGCAGCCACCGCGCCTGCCGCTAGCCCGCCGGCCAGGACCGCCGGCATGGCGCCCATGGTCCGGTAGTTCACAATCTCGGCCGGCCGCTGGGCCGGCAGGAGATCGATGATGTCCGCAAACGAGGAACCGCCGCTGGCGGCCACCACCCGCGGCGAGTTCAGCACCTTCGTGAGCTGTCGGCTGATTGCCTGCAGCGATCGCAGGCCGGCCGCCTGGCTAGTGCCGGGCCGCAGCCGCACGAGGATGGCGTTCGGACCGGAAGCGAGGGGACCGAAAATCGCGAAGGCTCCCGCCGGGAGAACCGCCGTGGAGAACAGCACCCCGGTGCTCATCGAGGGATGGACGCTCAGCACGCCGCCGATCGTCGGCATGGTGGCCGTGCCCGCGATCCGCAGCCGAACGTGGAAGCTACCGCTGGCCACTGTCACGATGCTGCCGACTCGCTGGTGCAGCTGGGCCAGGGTGGCCGGGCCGAGCACGATCTGGTGGCTGCCGTCGAGTCCGTGCCCGGACAGGATGTGCGGGCCCACTGCCGGGTGGGTGGGTGCCACCATGGCCGGGACGGTCTGGCCGTTGACCTGGACCGTCGGGAAGTATACGCCGGTGGTTGCGGCCACCAGCCGGTCGCGGGCCAGCAGCGGGCCGGCCCACTTGGCGGGCACCGGCCCCCAGCCCTGGACCGCGTAGAAGGCGTAGCTGAAGTTCCACCCGTACAGCGCCGGATGTGAGACCAGCGTGGTCAGGCTGGCACCGAAGGTGAGGGTGGTGGTGACCACCGTCATGGCCAGCACCGCCCCCGCGATGACAGAGCGGGCCGGCACCGCGGTGCGCCCCGGCCCCGGCTCAAGGGCAAGCCGCAGGCCCTCCACCCCCGACGCCGGCAGCCTGCTGGCGAGCATCACCCGGACCGAACCCGGCCTGCGCCCACCGGCCTGCTCGCGGGTGGCCGCCCGGTGCGGCACCTGCCGGTAGGCGACCACGGCTGCCACCCCGCCGAGCACCACAGCCAGCCCAAGCGCGCCAAGCCCGAGTACGGTCCAGTCGAGGTAGATCCCGCGGCCTGGGTCAACCAGGCGCACCG
>DATGVY010000274.1:0-8064 GCA_035299845.1 Streptosporangiaceae bacterium | reverse complement strand
TCGTCGCGGGTCCGGTCCGGTCTGGGCCGGTCCGGTCCGGGCCGATCCGGGCAGGGCAGGGCCGATCCGGGCCGGGCCGATCCGGGCCGGGCCGGGCCGGGCCGCGCTCGCCGCCGCGGCCCGGCGCTGTTTGCCCTGGGCACCGGCGTGCCCCGGCGGCCGCCGCCTCGGGGCACCGGTAGGCTCTGTGCCACGGGGGCATTCTTCGCTCGGCCTGTGACGGCGGGTCAGCGGTTGATCGCTGTCGGTGAGGAGAACCTTTCTTTGTCTGAACGTAGCCTGATCCTGGTCAAGCCCGATGGAGTGCGCCGCGGGCTGGTCGGCGATGTCATAACGAGACTTGAGCGCAAGGGCATGCGGATCGTGGCGCTGGAGCTGCGGAACCTGGAGCGCAGCACGGCCGAGGTGCACTACGCGGAGCATGTGGGCAAGCCGTTCTACCTGTCGCTGGTCGATTTCATCACCTCGGGCCCGCTCGTCGCCATGGTGATCGAGGGCCCGCGGGCGATCGAGTCCTTCCGCTCGATGGCCGGCGCGACCGACCCAATCCGGGCGGCGCCGGGCACGATCCGCGGCGACCATGCGTTGGGGGTGAAGGAGAACATCGTGCACGGGTCGGACTCCCCGGATGCCGCCGAGCGAGAAATCAAGATCTTCTTCCCAGACCTCGTTTAGGCGGCCCGGGCCTGGCCATGAAGGACATAGGCAAGCCCGCGTTCCCCGGGGGCGGCGAGCGCGGGCTGGCGATACGTAACAGGCAGGATCCTTCTGGAAGGTTTTCGTTCTTCATGAGTAACGCACTGGCCTTTCTGGGCCGTGATATGGCGGTCGATCTTGGTACGGCAAACACCCTGGTCTATGTGCGGGGCAGGGGCATCGTGCTCAATGAGCCGTCGGTCGTGGCGCTGAATACGAATACCGGCCAGATCGTCGCCGTGGGAGTCGAGGCCAAACGCATGATTGGCCGGACACCCGGCAATATCGTGGCGGTTAGGCCGCTTAAAGATGGCGTTATCGCGGATTTCGACGTCACCGAGCGGATGCTCCGGTATTTTATCCAGAAAGTGCATAAGCGGCGGCATCTCGCCAAACCGCGGATTGTTGTGGCCGTGCCGAGCGGCATCACCGGAGTTGAGCAGAGCGCGGTCAAGGAAGCCGGCCACCAGGCGGGCGCGCGCCGCGTGTACATCATCGAGGAGCCGATGGCCGCCGCGATCGGCGCCGGGCTGCCGGTCAACGAGCCGACCGGCAACATGGTGGTGGACATCGGCGGCGGCACCACCGAGGTGGCGGTGATCTCCCTGGGCGGGATCGTGACCTCGCAGTCGATCCGCGTCGGCGGAGACGAACTCGACCAGGCGATCATCAATTTCGGCAAGAAGGAGTACTCGCTCATGCTCGGCGAGCGGACCGCCGAGGAGATCAAGATGGCGATCGGGTCCGCCTTTCCCTCGGTGGACGAGCCGACGGCCGAGATCCGGGGCAGGGACCTCGTCAGCGGGCTGCCGAAGACCACCGTAATCTCAGCGGAAGAGGTCCGCCGCGCGATCGACGAGCCGGTGAACGTGATCGTGGACGCGGTCAAGATCACGCTGGACAAATGCCCGCCCGAGCTGGCCGGCGACGTCATGGACCGGGGCATCGTGCTGACCGGCGGCGGAGCGCTGCTGCGCGGCCTGGACGAGCGGATCCGCGAGGAGACGGGCATGCCCGTCCACGTGGCCGACAACCCGCTCGACTCCGTGGCACTCGGCACCGGCAAGTGCGTGGAGGACTTTGACACGCTGCGCCAGGTGCTCGTGCCAGAATCTCGGCGCTGACCAGCAGGATGAGCTGCCGCCGCGATAGCGGCACGGCGAGGTGACCGGAATGCGCGACACCCGGCGGACCCGGCTGGTCCTCAGCATCCTGCTCATTGCCGCGCTTGCGCTGATCACGCTGGACTATCGCGATGGATCCGCTGCGCCGCTGCGCGGACTCCGCCAGTTCGGCGGGTCGGTGTTCGGCAGCGCGGAGCGAGGCTTCGCCGCGGTGACCCAGCCCGTCATCAGGTTCTTCGGCGGCTCGGCGGGCGGCGGTCCTGGCCCCCAGGTCGCCGCGCTGGAGACCCAGGTCACCAGGCTCCGCGCACAGCTCAGCCGCGAGCAGCTGAGCCGGGCGCAATATGCGCAGCTGCGCCGGCTACTGCAGGTGGCCGGCCGGGGCGGCTACCGGATAGTGGCGGCCGACGTGATCGCGGTTGGCCAGGGATACTCCGAGTCGGTGACTCTCGACGCCGGCAGCCAGGACGGCATCAGGCCGCAGGAGACCGTGCTCAACGGGTCCGGGCTGGTCGGCACGGTGACCGCCGTCAGCGCGCAGGCATGCACGGTGCTGCTGGCCTCGGACCCGGCCTCCGTGGTCGGCATCCAGCTGGCGGGCAGCGGGCAGATCGGCTGGGTTACCGGGACGGGCAAGGGCCAGGCCGGGAGCGGCCTGCTCAAGCTGCAGGTGCTCGGCAGCGGGGCCGCGCTCCGCCCGGGTGAGCAGCTGGTGACCTCCGCATCGGTGCACGACCGGCCGTACGTGCCTGGCGTGCCGGTTGGCGTGATCAGCAAAGTGCAGGGCAGCGTCGGGTCGCTCACCACCAGCGCGCTCGTCCGGCCCTTCGCGGATCTCACCGCGCTTGGCGTGGTCGGCATCGTGATCGCGCCGCCTCGCCGCAATCCGAGGTTCTCGGTACTGCCGCCGAGCCCGAGCGCCAGGCCGGCGCCCACGGTGACCGTCACCGTAACGCCTTCACCGTTCCCGTCGGGCGGTCCAAGCGCGGGCGCGGGGCGGCGGAGATGAGGCGGCTAGCCCTGTCGGCCGGCGTGGTCGTGGTGCTGCTGGTGCTGCAGCTGACGCTGGTGGACCGGCTGTCGCTGCCCGGCGGCGGGGCGCCCGATCTCGTGCTTCTCGTGGTGGTAGCGCTCGGCCTGACCGGCGGGCCGGTGGCGGGCATGCTGACCGGCTTCTGGGCCGGCCTGGCGCTCGACGTCGCGCCCCCCGCCAGCCAGGTACTCGGCGAGCACGCGCTCGTCTTCTGCGTCGTCGGGTACGGCTGCGGGCGGCTGAGCATGGCGACCGGCCGGTCGGCGGCCAGCTCGCTCGGCGTCGCCGTCGTCGCCGCGGCCGCCGGTGAGGCGCTGTACGCAGCGGTTGGCCTCATGCTCGGCGACCCCGGCGTTAGCTGGCCCGCCATCCGGACCGTGCTTCCGTCGTCCGTGCTGCTCGACATCCTGGTCAGCCCCTTCGTGGTGTACCCGGTCTGGAAGGCGGGCAGCTGGGCGGCCGGTCATTCACCGGGTTCGGCGGCGGGCGGCTCGGCGGCGGGCGGCTCGGCGGCGGGCGGCTCGGCGGCCAGGGCGCTGGCCGGCGCGGCCGGCGCCGGCCGCGGGCGGCTGGCCGGCCGGCCTGCGCTGTCCGGCTGGCCGGGGCGGCTGGGCCGGGCCAGCCGGCTCGCCGGGCTGCTCGGATCCGGCCGCGGCCGGAAGGCGGGCGCGGCGGACTCGGTCAGGTTCGGCAAGGCTGCCGCCCGGCAGGGCGATGGCTGGGTCGGCAGCGGGCCGCGGTCCATGCAGGCGATCCGGGCACAGGTCCGGCGCGGCGGCCGGCTGAGGCTGCGGCCGGGCGCCGGGCAGGCCGGATCCGCGGCGGCTGTGCAGGTGCACCGCCCGCTGCCGGCCCGTCCGGTCAGCCTCCGGATGGGACAGGGCAGGCGCGGTGACGGGAAGCTGGGCATCGCGCACCTGGGCGGGGCGCCCGGCCAGCGGTATCCGCGCGGCGCGGCCGGCCGGCCGGCCCGGCGCCCCAGGTTCCGCCCGGCAGGCGGCTCGCTCGGCGGCTCGCTCGGCGGGGCGGCCGGCCGCGCCGGGCCGGGCGGCCACCTTCCCGGCGGTCAGTCGCACCGGGGTGCCGTGACGCGCCCGTTGCGCCTGCACCTGGGTGGCGGGCGGCGCGGGGACGGGATCGTGGCCGGCCGGGCCCTGCGGGTGCCGCCGGGCAGCGCATCGGGCCTCGGCCGGCCGCGGCGGCGGCCCAGGCTCTTCCCGGGGCGGGCCGGGTCCCTGCGCGGGCGGCCCGGGTCCCCTCGCAGGCAGCCGAGGTTCACCCGCCGGGAGGGAATCTTCGCTCGCCGGGAGCGCAGCTTCCCCCGCAGGCAGCCCAGGTTCCGCAGGGGCAGGCCGTCCTTCCTGGCGGGCCGGGCAAGGAGCGGGGCAGGCGGCAGGTCGCCGGCCTGGCGGGCCGGCGGCTGGCGGTCCGGGAGGTTCCGGTGATCCCGGCATCGCGGCGGCGCCTGGCGGTGCTGCACGTCATCGTGGCGGCGCTGCTGATCGGGCTCGGCGGGCGAGTCTGGTACCTGCAGGTGAGGACCGGCACCGCCTATGCCAGCCTGGCCAGGCAGGATCAGGTCCGGCAGGTGGTCGTGCCGCCGGTTCGCGGCCAGATTCTGGACGACGTGGGCAGGCCGCTGGTCCGGAACCGCTCCTCTCTGGTCGTGTCCGTGAACATGGCGGCGGTGTCGCGGCAGCCAGATGGCGGGGCAGCCGAGCTGAGCAAGCTCGCTCGCCTGCTCGGCATGCGCGCCGCGGCAATGCGGGCGAAGGTGCGGCTCTGCACGGCCGGGGTGCCGCAGCCATGCTGGGCGGGCTCGCCCTACCAGCCGATACCAGTGGACGAGCACGTATCTGACCGGCTTGCGGTGCAGGTGCTGGAGAGCCACAGCCAGCTTCCCGGGGTCACCGCGCAGGTCCAGCCGGTGGTCAGCTACCCGGGGCCCGCCAGCACGGCCGCCGCTCAGGTGCTCGGATACCTGCAGCCCATCACCGCGCAGGAAGTGAAGCAGCGGCACCTGACGGTCACCGGGTTCTCCGGGGTGGACCTCGTCGGGCAGTCCGGCCTTGAGGCGCAGTACGACCAGCAGCTTCGCGGCACGCCGGGATCCAGGGAAGTATCGGTGAATGCCGTCGGCAACGTCATCGGCACCATCAGGCAGGCCAGCCCGAAGGCCGGCGACACCCTGGTAACCAGTATCAACTCCGCCGTGCAGCAGGACACCGAGCGGGCACTTGCGGGAGCGATCCACCGGGCGCAGGCGGCGGGCAACCCGGGCGCCACCTCCGGCGCCGCGGTGGTGATGAGCACGACCGGCCGGGTGATCGCGATGGCGAGCTACCCGACCTACAACCCGGCCATCTGGACCGGCGGCATCACCCGGCGGGAATTCCGCCGGCTGTTCGGCAGCAGCGGCTCTGAGCCGGTACTCAACCGGGCGACCCAGGGCGAGTACGCGCCCGGATCGACCTGGAAGGTAACCTCGACCGCCGCTGCCGTCGCCGCGGGCTACAGCCTGGCCGGCCCGTACGCCTGCCCGGGCTCGGTGAGCATCGGCGGTCGCGTTTTCAACAACGACACGCCATCGAATTCCGGTGCCATGAGCCTGCATCAGGCGCTCGTGGTCTCCTGCGACACCGTGTTCTACGAGCTCGCCTACGACATCTGGCTAAAAGACCACAGGAATGCCGATACCGTCACCAGCCCGCACGCGCGCGTGCAGGAGATGCAGAAGATGGAGCTTGCCTGGGGCTTCGGCAGGGACACCGGAATCGACCTGCCGGAGGAGAGCACCGGCACCGTGCCCACCCGTGCCTGGCTCTATGACTTCTACCGGCAGTACAAGAGCTTCTGGTGCAAGAACGGCCGGGCCGGGGGCACCTACCTGCAGCAGATCGAATACGACGACTGCCAGTCCGGCAATGTGTGGACCCCCGGCCAGGCGGTGAACGCCGCTATCGGCCAGGGCTATGTGACAGTGACGCCGCTGCAGCTGGCCAGGGCCTATGCTGCGCTAGCCAACGGCGGCACCCTGTACAGCCCGCGAATCGGCGAGGCGCTGATCAGCCCGGCCGGCCACGTCGTCCGGCGGATCACCCCGCCGGTGGCCGGCCACCTGCCCGTCTCCAGGCGGGTGCTTGCCTACATCAGGGGCGCGCTTGCCGACGTCATCACCCAGGGCACCGGAGCTCCCGCATTCGGCGGCTTCCCGCTCGGCAAACTGCAGATCGCGGGCAAGACCGGTACGGCCCAGGTGGTGGGCAAGGTGGCCACCTCGGTCTTCGCCTCCTTCGCCCCGGTGCGGCACCCGAAGTACGTGGTGGTCGTGATGGTCCCGGACTCCGGCTTCGGCGCCGACTTCTCGGCCCCCGCGGTGCGTCAGATCTGGGACGGGATCTACGGGCTTGAAGGCCATAAGGCCGCCCTGCCCGGCGGGCGGCTGCCCGGCCTGCCGAAGATAACCCCGACGGGCAACGTCGTCGCGCCCGCTGGCTTCGCGAGGCGGAAGTCATGAGCTTTCCGCGCAACTCCTCGAGCCTGCGCGACCGGCGGCGTGCCTCCCCCTATCGCGGGCTCGCTCCGGTCCGCCCGGCGGGGCTGCGCCCACGCGGCCTGCCGCCGGCCGGCTCGGGCCCGGCGGGCCTGCGCGGCGGCGCCGGCCGCCCGGCCTGGCCGCCGAGATCCCTGCCGCGCCGCATCCTGGCCAGCTGCGCGCGGCTGCGCAAGCTCGACTGGATACTGCTGGCCGCCGTCCTGGCCCTCGGCCTGGTCGGCACGCTGCTGGTCTGGTCGGCCACCCAGCCCTCGCTGCTGCAGGCGGGCGCCGACCCCCGGGCCTACCTGAAGAAGCAGCTGCTGAACATCGGCCTCGGGCTCATCCTCATGCTGGCGGTGAGCACGCTTGACTACCGGCAGCTGCGGTTGCTTGCGCCGATCGGCTACGGCCTGTCCTGCCTTGGCCTGGTTGTCGTGCTCACCCCGCTGGGCAGCGTCGTCAACGGCGCGCACTCCTGGATTTCGCTGCCCGGAGGTTTCCAGCTCGAGCCGTCCGAGTACGCGAAGCTCTCGATCGTCGTTGTCGCGGCCATGATCCTCGGCGAGCTGCGGCCAGGCGATGACAGGCCCAGGATGCGCGCGGTGATGGCCGCCGTGGCCTGCTCGGCCGTCCCGCTCATCCTGGTGGTGCTGCAGCCCGACCTGGGCGTGACAATCCTGATGATGACCATGCTGGCCGGCCTGGTCGTGCTATCGGGGATCCGGCTGCGCTGGCTCGCCGCGCTTGCGGCGGCGGGCGGGGCGGGCGCGGTTGCCGCGGTCAACCTGCACCTGCTCAAGTCCTACCAGCTCAGCAGGCTGACGTCGTTCATGAACCCGTCGGCCGATCCGCGCGGGACGGGGTACAGCGCCGCGCAGTCCAAGATCGCAATCGGCTCGGGCGGCCTGCTCGGCCACGGCCTGTTCCACGGCCCGCTCACCGCGGGGAACTTCGTTCCCGAGCAGCACACGGACTTCATCTTCTCGGTCGCGGGGGAGGAGCTCGGCTTCGCGGGCGCGGCCGTGATCATCGCCCTGCTCGCCGTCGTCTTCCTCCGTGCGCTGCGGATCGCCGCCCAGGCGGACGACCAGTTCGGCATGCTGGTCGCCGCGGGGATCGCGATCTGGTTCGCCGTGCAGTCGTTCGTGAATATCGGGATGACGATCGGCATCATGCCGGTCACCGGGCTGCCGCTGCCGTTCGTGTCCTACGGCGGGTCGGCAATGTTCGCTGACATGATCGCCATCGGCATGCTGCAGGCCGTGCACCGCCATCTGTCGATCTTCAGCTGACCCGCCGGGGCCGCCGCGAATCAGCAGACCGTTCGGACGCGGGCTTGCGCCGTCTCGGTACCCTGGATGAATGTCTGCGGACTCGGTCTACCCCCGGCTGGAACCGCTGCTCCCGCTGGTGCGCAAGCCGGTCCAGTATGTGGGCGGCGAGCTGAACTCGGTCGTCAAGGACTGGGACACGGTCGAGGTCCGGTGGGCGCTGATGTACCCGGACGCGTATGAGGTGGGCCTGCCGAACCAGGGCATCCAGATCCTCTACGAGGTGCTGAACGGCTGCGACGGCGTGCTCGCCGAGCGCACCTACAGCGTCTGGCAGGACCTGGAGGCGCTGATGCGCGAGCATCAGGTGCCGCAGTTCACGGTGGACTCGCACCGGCCGGT
>DATGVY010000273.1:0-7409 GCA_035299845.1 Streptosporangiaceae bacterium | reverse complement strand
CGTCCATGATCGCCGGGTGCCGTCGCTCATGCCAAGGTCGTAGACGATGCTGCCAGCAAAGCCCGCCGCCTGGTCCGGCTCGAAGCCGCTGGCGATGACGGCGAACAAGGCGCGCTGCGCCGCCGCGCCGCCGAGCACCCGCTCGATCCTGCGGTCGGACGCCCGTCCGGCCAGCGCACGCGCGCCCGCCTGTACCCGCTGCCGGGCGGACTCGCCGGCCGAGCGCCTGGCCTGCCCGGCCAGCTCGCGCATCGGCACGTGCCTGGACCGCCGAGCGGCGGCAAGCTCGGCATCCTCATTGATCGGATAGGGCGCCTGCATCCCGCGCGGCCCGCTTCGCCGGGCGAGTGCCTTGTCAACCGCGGCGGCCAGCCGGTCGGCCTTGGCGGCCTCGCTAGCGTCCCTGCCCTCGGCGAACCTCGGCAGCACGTCGCGGGCGAACAGCTCGATGCTCTCGCAGATGTGCTCGTGCCGGTTATGCCCCGCCTGCATGACGAACATCACCTGGTCGACCCCGGCCGCCGCATACCTGGCGATCAGGTCGGTCACTTGCGCAGGGGTCCCGATGGCGCCCCGCAGCGAGCCCAGGCCCGCCTGCAGCAGGCGGACGGCCAGCGGCGCCGCTGTTGGCGACACGATTTCGCGTGCGAAGCCCTGCTCAGTGCGGTCCTCGCCGAAGCTCTGCCACAGGTCGGTGCCGCCCACCACGTGCGTGCCGCCGTAGTAATGGCCGAGCGAGTAGCCGAAGAAATGCGCGCCGTCGATACCGCGGTCGATCGCCGTGGCCTCATCGGGGTGCAGCATCATCGGCAGCACCACGGCGACGTTCGGGTTGACCGCGAAGCCGCGCGGCACGCACTCCTCGGAGGCGATCAGGTCGTAGTACTCGGTTACCCAGTGCGCGGCGTCTTCCGGCTCGACGAACGAGAACGACAGCGCCCCGACGCCGCTGCGCGCGGCGAGGTGGATGGTCTCCCGGCGGCTGCAGGCCACCCAGAGCGGGGGGTGCGGCTTCTGCAGCGGCTTGGGCACCACGTTGCGCGGCGGCATGCGCAGGAAGTCGCCGTCATATCCGGCGAACGGGTCCTCCGTGAACATCCGGGTCACCGCGTCGAGCGTCTCCTCCCACATCGCCCGCTTGGCCTCGCGCGGCACCCCGAATCCGCCCAGCTCGGCGGCGGAACTCGATTCCCCCGTGCCGAACTCGACGCGCCCGTCAGAGACGAGGTCAAGGGTCGCGATCCGCTCGGCGATCCTGGCCGGGTGATTCACCGCCGATGGCGCCTGCACGATGCCGTGACCGAGCCTGATCTGCCTGGTCCGCTGGCTGGCCGCGGCGAGGAAGACCTCCGGCGCCGACGAGTGCGAGTACTCCTCAAGGAAGTGATGCTCGACCTCCCAGACATAGTCGATGCCGGCCCGGTCGGCCAGCTCGACCTGCTCCAGCGCGTCGGACAGCAGCCGGTGCTCGGCATCCGGTCCCCAGGGCCTGGGCAGCTGGTGCTCATAGAAGATGCCGAACCGCATTCCGCCTCCATCATGCCGTGCCGGTTATTTCATCTATTGTGCAACTTTCGGCCGGGCTCCAGGAAGGCTCCTGCCCCGGTGCCCCCCATCCCGCCCGGCCGGCATTCCGGCCATCCGGCCAGCCCGGCCAGCCCGGCCCGCACCAGTCTGTCCCAGGCGGTCCGATCCATGATCACGGAAATCTTGGCGGGTTCCAGCACCACTTTGTTTCCGCGATCAAGAAAGCGGTGAATCCCGCGATGGCTGCCGCTACAGGGGGGACTGATATCCCTGGATCCAGTGAAACTTCATCCAGGTAATCGCGGCTTCCCATGCCCCGGTCACCTCGAGCACCCCCACGATCACCAGCATCGCGCCGCCGATGCCGGTGATGAGCCGCGCATGCCGCCGCGCGAAGCCGAAGATGGCGATGCCCCGCTGGAACGCGAACGCGACCACGATGAAGGGAATGCCGATACCGAGCCCGTAGACGAACGCGAGGAACGCGCCGCGGCCGGCCGTGCCGGACGTGCCCGCCAGCGTGAGCACGGCGCCCAGCGTCGGTCCCACGCACGGCGTCCAGGTCACCCCGAACATGACGCCGAGTAGCGGAGCGCCCGCCAGCCCGGCCCGCGGACGCCACGACGGGCGCGCGATCCGCCCGGCCAGGATGAACCGGTCAAAGACGCCGGCGAACATCAGGCCGAGCACGATGGTCACGCTGCCGAGAATCCGGCTCACCGCCTGCTCGTGCACGAGGAGCCGCTCGCCGATGCCGCCCAGAAGCACACCCTCGCTGGCGAACAGCGCGGAGAAGCCCAGCACGAACAGCGCCGCGCCTGCGACAGCCCGGCCCCGGCCGGGCGTGCGGACAGGCACCGCCCTGGTGGCGGTCGCAACGGAGCCGGCCGTCGCGGCGCCGCCCGGGTCCGCGCTGTTCGCGATGGCACTGCCCGCGGCCGCACCGCCCCCGGCATCGCTGACTACGGTGCCCGACATCCCGGTCACGTACGACAGGTAGCCGGGTACCAGCGGCAGAACGCACGGCGAGAGGAACGTGACGGCGCCGGCCGCAAGGGCAACGGGAACAGCCAGAATCAGCGGCCCGGATGCCACCAGGTTGACGATCCCGCCGCCCATGTCCGTCTCCTCACGACCGCGACCGGCTCCAACCTACCGGCCGCCGTCCCGGTCCCGGCGGCTGGCCCGCGCCATCGCGGCGTTCCCGGATCCGCCCGGGCCGCACACGGGATTGACCCCATCGCGGGCGCCCGGCGACGATGGCCGTCATGCGCACAACGCCACCCTTCCGCGCCGACCACGTTGGCAGCCTGCTCCGCCCGCAGCACCTGCTCGCCGCCCGCGACGATTTCGCCGCCGGCCGCATCGACGCAGCCCGGCTGAGAGATATCGAGGATGCGGCGATCGCCGAGGTGGTCGCCCGCCAGGAGGAGGCCGGCCTGCAGACGGCCACCGACGGCGAGTTCCGCCGCGCGTCCTGGCACATGGACTTCATCTACCAGCTTGGCGGTATCGGCAAGGCCCCGGGCAACCTCGCGGTGAAGTTCCGCAACCCGGCAGGGACGATCGAGTTCACCCCGGCCGCGCTGCATGTCGGCAGCAAGATCCGGCTGGACCACACCATCTTCGAAGACGACTTCCGCTACCTGCAGTCGGTGGTGGCCTCGGGAACGCCCAAGCTCACCATCCCGTCGCCGAACATGGTCCACTACCGCGGCGGGCCTGCCGCGCTGGATCCGGACGTCTACCCGGACATGGCCGCGTTCTGGAGCGACCTGTCCGCCGCCTACGCCCAGCAGGTCCGCCGGCTCGGCGAGCTTGGCTGTACCTACCTGCAGCTGGACGACACCAGCCTCGCCTACCTGAACGACCCGGCGCAGCGGGCCGAGATCGCCGAGCGCGGCGAGGACGCCGAGCACCTGCACCTGCGGTACATCCGCCAGGTGAACGACGCGCTGGCAGGCCGCCCGGCCGGGATGGCCGTGACCACGCACATGTGCCGGGGCAATTTCCGTTCATCCTGGGCTGCAGAAGGCGGCTACGACTTCGTCGCCGAGGCATTGTTCAGCGAGCTCGCCGTGGACGGCTTCTTTCTTGAGTACGACGACGAGCGGTCCGGCGGCTTCGAGCCACTGCGGTTCGTGCCGAAGGGCAAGCTGGTCGTGCTCGGCCTTGTCACCACGAAGCGCGGCGAGCTTGAGGACGCCGGCGCCCTGAAGCGGCGGATCGACGAGGCCGCCAGGTTCGTGCCGATGGACCAGCTCTGCCTCTCGCCGCAGTGCGGGTTCTCATCCACCGTGGAGGGCAATGCGCTCACCAGGGACGAGCAGTTCGCGAAGCTCCGGCTGATCGCCGACGTCGCGCGCGATGTCTGGGGCTGACCCGCCGTCCGCGGCTGCCGGAGCGGTGATCGTCGTCGCCGCGGTCAGCTCAGGCAGGCCAGGGCGTCCTGCACGGCCCGGTGGAATGTCGGGTAGGCGTAGATCATCTCGCGCAGCCGCTGGGCGGGCACCGCGGCATGCACGGCCAGGGTGAGCATGCTCAGCACCTCGCCGCCGCACGGCCCGGCCGAGGTCGCGCCGACCAGGACGCCGCGCTCGGCGTCCTCCACCAGCTTGATGAAACCGTCGTTGCCCGCCTTGTGTATCCAGCCGCGGGCCGAGCTCGAGATCCGGCTGTAGCCGACCCGGACGATGATGCCCTGCTCCCTGGCCTGGGCTTCGGTCAGCCCGGCCGAGCCGACCTCCGGATCGGTGAAGGTCACCCGGGGCACCGCGCGGTACTCGGCCGGATGGTGGTCCTCGCCAAGGATGTCGGCGACGACGATGCCGGCGTGGTACACGGACATGTGCGTGAACGCGCCCTTGCCGACCACGTCGCCCAGCGCCCACACGCCGGGAGCGGCGCGCAGGTGACCGTCCACCGGAATCGCCCTGGCGCTCTCGTCGATGCCCACAGCGCCGGCCCCGAGAGAGGCGAGGTCCGCACGGCGCCCGGTCGCCACCAGCAGCCGCTCGCCGGTGACGTCATGGCCGCCCTGCAGGCTGACCGTGAAGGCGTCGCCGTCGTAGCTGACCCGCTCGGCGGATGACCCGGCATGCACGCTGATGCCCTCGCGGCCGAACACGTCCGCGACCAGCGCGCCCGACTCCGGTTCCTCCAGCGGCAGCAGCTGCCCGAGCGCCTCGACGACGGTCACCCGGGACCCGAAGCGGGCGAAGACCTGCGCCAGCTCGGCCCCGATCGCCCCGCCGCCGAGCACGACGATCGACTCCGGTAGCTGCTCCGCCTCGATCGCCTCGTGATTCGTCCAGTACGGCGTGCCCACCAGGCCGGGGATGGGCGGGATGGCCGGCCCGGTGCCGGTCGCGATGACGATCCCGCGGCGGGCGCGCAGCACCTCGCCGCCCACCGCGACCTCGCCAGGGGCCGTAATACGGCCGTACCCCCTGTACAGCCGGCCGCCTTTGCCGGTGAACCGGTCCGCCGCCAACGTGTCATCCCAGTTGTCGGTCGCCTCGGACCTGATCCGGTGGGCCACCGGCGCCCAGTCCGGCGTTACCTGAGAGCGGCCGGCCAGGCCGGGAATGCGGCGGCCCTCGGCCAGCAGGTTCGCCGCGCGGATCATCATCTTGGACGGGACGCAGCCCCAGTACGGGCACTCGCCGCCGACCAGCCTGGCTTCCACGCCCGCGACGGCCAGACCCGCCCCGGCGAGCCGGCCACCCGCGTACTCGCCGCCCGGGCCAAGGCCGATGACCACCACGTCGACCTCATGCTCGCTCATGTTGCGGCTCCTTCCAGGTTCGGATCATGCCTGTGGGTATGAAAGCGCGGAATGACAGCGCCCGCGAGCCGGTTGACAGCAGAGGCCGCCTGACCGCACCGACACGGACGGGGAATCACATGATGGGTGTCCGTGACGGGGCAGAGCGCGCGCCGGCGTCGCCGCTCTCGGAGGATGCTGCCGAGGAGCACGTGCACGGCATCTGCTTCAAGACAGGCCCGCCGGGCGTGGTTGGCGTCGAGCTTGAATGGCTGGTCTGCGACGGCGATGACGCTGCCTCGCCCGTCGATCACCAGCGGGTTGCCACCGCGCTGGCCGGGCTTGATGCCCCCGGCGCGCTGCCTGGCCAGGGCCGGCTCACGATCGAGCCAGGCGGCCAGGTTGAAATCAGTTCCGCCCCGGCCGCCGCCATCGGCGGCTGCGTGAGCTGTGCCGGCCGTGACCTCGCCGCCGTGCGGCAGGCCGTCCAGACGGCCGGCATCAGCCTCGTCGGACGGGGCGTGGATCCGTACCGCCCGCCCGCCCGCATCCTCAATCTGCCCCGCTACGCGGCGATGGAGGAGTTCTTCGACCGCGGCGGGCCGTGGGGGCGGGTCATGATGTGCAGCACCGCGTCCGTGCAGGTCTGCGTCGACGCCGGGCTGGAAGGCGACGGCCCGTCGGGTTACCGCTACCGGTGGCGGCTGCTGCACGCGCTCGGCCCGGTGCTCGTCGCGGCGTTCGCCAACTCGCCGCTGCGGGCGGGCCGCCCTACCGGCTGGAAGTCCACCCGGCAGGCCGTCTGGGCCCGGCTGGATCCCGGCCGCACCCGCGCTCCGGCCGGCGCCGAGCCGCGCGCGCCCAACGGCGGCGGCCCCGATCTGCAGGCCAATGGCGATCCGCGCTCGGCATGGGCCGCGTACGCACTGGATGCCGAGCTGATGTGCATCAGGCAGCGCGAGTCGCCCTGCTGGACGGCGCCGGCCGGGCTGACCTTCCGTGACTGGCTGCGCGGGGCAAGCGACAGGAAGCCGACCCGCGATGACCTGACCTACCATCTCTCGACGCTCTTTCCCCCGGTGCGGCCGCAGGGGCATCTGGAACTGCGGGTCATCGATGCCCAGCCCGGCGAGGGCTGGATCGTCCCGGCCGCCATCGTGTCCGCCCTGCTCGATGATCCTATTGCCGCGGAGGCCGCGATGGCCGCAGCCGAGGCCGTCTGGCAGGACAGGACGCCGCCGCCGCGCGCCGGGACCATCGACGGCCCGGCAGGCCCCTGGCTGCGCGCGGCCCGGTTCGGCCCGGAGGACCCCGGGCTGGCCCGGGCCGGCCTGGCCTGCTTTGAGGCGGCGGATGCCGCGCTCGGCCGGTCCGGCGCGCCGCCTGCCATCCGCCGCCAGGTAACCGACTTCGCCGATGCCTATGTGCTGCGGGGCCGCTGCCCCGCCGACGACATGCTGGAGGAGAGCCGATGACAACGGAGTCCGAGCTGCGGGACAGGATCGCCGGGCTGCTGGCAGCAGCGAGGGAGCGCACCCACGGGCTGACCGGGTGCCTGGATGACGACGACCTGATCCGCCAGCATTCGCCGCTCATGTCGCCACTGGTGTGGGACCTGGCGCACGTCGCCAACCAGGAGGAACTCTGGCTGCTCCGCGAGGTCGGCGGGCGCGAGCCGATGCGCCCTGAGATCGATCCGCTCTACGACGCGTTCGAGCATCCGCGTGCCGAGCGCCCCGCCCTGCCGCTGCTGCCGCCGGCCGAGGCGCGGGCGTATGCCCGGGAGGTCCGGGGGCGCGTGCTTGACCTGGTGGAGCGGACCAGGCTCACCGGCGAGCGGCTGGTCACCGACGGCTTCGCGTTCGGCATGATCGCGCAGCACGAGCAGCAGCACGACGAGACCATGCTGGTCACGCACCAGCTCCGGCGCGGCGCGGCGGTGCTGTCTGCCGCGCCGCCCGGCCCGCCGCCAGCCGACGTGATGCGGCTGCCCGCGGAGGTGCTCGTGCCGGGCGGCCCGTACACCATGGGCACTTCGGCCGAGCCGTGGGCGCTGGACAACGAGCGGCCCGCCCATCCGGTTGACGTTCCGGCGTTCTGCATCGACACCGCGCCG
>DATGVY010000272.1:0-3708 GCA_035299845.1 Streptosporangiaceae bacterium | reverse complement strand
GCGTCATGAAGACATCGGTGTCGCCGAACGGCACATCACGATCGTGCCGCGCGTCAACGACAATGGCGCGAGGTCGAAGTCCCGCCAGGTGCGGACCGTCCCGGCCAGCGATCAGCTGATCCGGCTGTATGGGGACTACGTCCACCAGGAGTTCGGCGACTTGGACAGCGATTACGTCTTATCTGGATTTCGAGATAACACGTATTGTCCCGATCTCGCCGTTATCCCGAGCAACGGGCTGGTCTGCTGGTCAGCGGGATGGATGTGCTGTGGCTGCCAGATAAAACTGGCGTGGTTACAGGCTTTCGAGGAAGGCGAGGAGCTGGTCTGGGGGCTGGTAGCGGCCGGGTGGCACGTCCGGTGGTGTGATTCGGTCCAGCGCTTGTTCCTTCAGCTTGAGGTCGGCGTGGGTGTAGATCTGCGTGGAGCGGATGTCCTGGTGCCCTAGCCACAAGGCGATGACGGCGTTGTCGACGCCGGCGTGACGCAGGTGCATGGCTGCTGAGTGCCGCATCGTGTGCGGGGTGAGGTTCTTGCTGGCCAGCGAGGGGGACGATTGCGCGGCGATCTTCTGGTATCTGGTGATCCGGGCGTGCACGGCGTCGCGGGACATCGGAGTGCCTCGCCTGGTGACGAACAGCGGGTCGTCGTCCCGGCCAGGATGATCAGCGAGCCACTCGCGTAGCGCCGCGACGGTCTGGGCATCGAGTGGGGTGCAGCGCTCTTTCCTGCCTTTCCCCGTGCAGCGCACATGCGCTCCAGTGCCCATGTGGAGGTCTTGGCGGGTGAGCTGGGTGAATTCGGACACGCGCAGGCCGGTGCGCAGCGCGACCAGCAGCAGGGCGTAGTCCCGGCGACCGGTCCAGGTGCTCCGGTCGGGGACGGCAAGGAGCGCGTCGCTTTCGGGGTCGGTCAGCCAGGCGATGACCGTGGTGCCGGTGCGGCTCGCCTCGATGGCCAGCACCCGCTGGATGACAGCTGCGTTGTCAGGTGCCCGCAAGGCGGCGTAGCGGAACAGCGAGCGGATCGCGGCCAGCCGGGCGTTGCGGGTCCGCGGGCTGTTGCGGCGGCCGGTTTGGAGCCAGCGCAGGAACGAAGTGATCAGATCGGCGTCGAGTTGGCCGACGTCCAGCCGCCACGGCGGGGTACCGGTCGCCTGCTGGGCGAAGCCCAAGAGCAGGCAGAAGGTGTCGCGATAGGAGCGGATCGTATGCTGGCTGGCGTGCTTTTGGGTGATCATCCTGTCGGTGAAGAAGCTCTGCAAAATCGGGGCGAGATCGCTCACTGGTGCGCCTCCTTGTCGTGATAGCGGCTGGCCCTCTCGGCGGCGAGGGCGAGGAGTTCCGGGCTGGCCTGCAGGTACCAGTAGGTGGCTTGCGGGTCGACGTGGCCGAGCCAGGTGGAAAGGACCGGCAGCCGGGCCTCGATGTCGACGCCGGAGCGGTACCAGCCGATCAGCGTGGTAACCGCGAAGGTGTGGCGCAGGTCCTTCAGCCGCGGGCGGGTCCGGTCTGAGCGTGGCTGCAGGCCGATGGCGCGGGTGAGGCGGACGAAGGAGCGTTCGGTGGAGATCACGTTCAGCCGGGTGCGCTGCATCGAGACCAGCAGGCTCGGCTCGGCCGGATGAGGATAGTGCCGGTCGCGGTGGCGGCCGTATTCCTGCAGGGCCGCCACGGTGCTGGGGTCCAGGATGAGCTGGCGGGATTTGCCGTATTTGCTGCGGATGACCGTGAGGGTGGAGTTGTGCGGGTCGAAGTGGTCCCGGTCCAGGCGGTAGGCCTCGCCTGGCCGCAGGCCGGTCACGGCCATCAGCCCGATCAGTGTCTGGTAGGTCAGCGCGGCAGGCCCATGGCGCATCCGCCCGGCGGCACGCATTAGTGCGGCCACTTCGTCGTCGCTGAACAGGTACGGCGCGGGCCGTGTGTACTGGCGCGGGAGCAGGTCAGCCGGCGGCACCTGGTGACCGGGATCGAGGGTATGCAGGTGGATGGCGAAGCCGCGGACGGCGCTGAGCCGCAGCCAGTGCCAGTAGGCTGTGGCGTCCCGCGGCGCGGTGGCCCACGCCACCACCGCGTCGATGGTCAGGCGCGTGATGCCCAGCGCGTCGAGGTGGCCGGCGAAATCCAGCAGCAGCCGGCCGGGCTCTTCCAGCTCATACCCCAGTGACCGGCGCAGCTGGAGGTACCGCTGCGCGGCCTGGCGCATCATGCCCATCGGCTCTCCAGCGTTCCGGCCAGCGGCCAGGGACGGGCGAGCTGACCCAGGGCGGCCCGGTCGACCTTGGCGTATATCGAGGTCACGAACGGGCTGCGATGCCCCAGCACGAGCCCGATCTCCGCCAGGGATGCCCCGGCGGCCAGCAGGTCGCTGGCCAGTGTGTGACGCAGGCGGTGCGCGCCGCCGGAGGCGATTCCCGCAGCGGCGCAGTGCCGCCGGGCCAGCAACGTGACCGCGCTCCTGGTCAGCGGGCGCCGCGGCGCCACAGCGGAGATGAACACCGCCCGGCAGCCGCTGACGGCCGGGCGGGTGAGCAGGTAGTCCGCCACCGCCTGCCCGGCATCTGCCGGCAGCGGCAGTTCCTCGCTGCGCCCGCCCTTGCGGCGCAGCACCACCGTCCCTGACCGCCACCGGATGTCGTCCAGTTCCAGCCCGGCGGCCTCGTGCGCGCGCAATCCCAGCCGGGCCAGCAAGATCAAGACCGCGTAGTCGCGGCGGCCGGTGACCGTGGCCCGGTCGCAGGTGCCCAGTACCGCGGCCACTTCGGCGGCGTCCAGCCGGGCCGGCAGCCCGGCCAGTTTCCAGGCCGCGATCGGCGGGACCGCCCCGGCGAGCTGCCTGTCCACGTACCCGCTGAGGTAGAGATAGCGCAGCAGCACCCGCAATCCGCCCGCGATGCTCTTGGCCCCGGATCCCTTACCGCACGCGAACCCGATCACCTGATCGGCCGACAGCCCGGCCACAGCGTCGTCGAACGGATCCGGCAGGCCGGCCAGGAACGCCGTGGCGATGTGCATGTACTTGGTGACCGTGGCCGGGCTGAGACTGCGATCCCCGCTCAGGTAGCGCTCATAGGCCGCCAGCAGGCGCTGATGTGGTGATTCCTGGCGTGGTGGCTCTAGCAGCGGAACCGCTCCCAGGCCCCGCAGATACCCCAGTACCGGATCCACTGCACGCGCGGTCGGCCTCGCCCGGCCCGTCACCTGCACCGACTGGGCGAAGCGTTGCGCTACCGCCTCCGACAAGGCGGGCGGCGGAACCTCCTCCTGCTCAAGCCACCGGCTCAGCCGGGCCACCAGTGTCAGCTGATGACCGACAGTCGACGGAGCATAGCCCTGGCCAGCCAGCCATTCAGCGAACCCGGCAGCGTACGTTGCCAGCGGACCCGAGACCCGGACCTTCCCCGCCATCATCGCCTCCCCGGTAGAACCGACAAGGCGAGCATGACTCAATGCAGTGATTCAGTCACTTATTGTTATAGGCAGGATATTATGCCGGCTCCGCTAGCGGAAACTCCCTTGCGCAACTGCGCTTCCCGTGCGCCGCCGGCATAACGGCGAGATCGGGACAATACGTGTTATCTGGATTTCGAGATAACACGTAATCGCTGTCCAGGTCACCGAACTCCTGGTGCACGTAGTCCCCATACAGCCGGATCAGCTGATCGCTGGCCGGGACGGTCCGCACCTGGCGGGACTTCGACCTCGCGCC
>DATGVY010000271.1:0-7031 GCA_035299845.1 Streptosporangiaceae bacterium | reverse complement strand
TGACCAGGTTCGTCGCCGTCAGCCTGCCCGGGCCGCCGGGCCCGCCGACCGGGGCGGACCGGACCTCGGTCGTGGCGTTCCTGGCTGACGACCATCCGGGCGCGCTGATGGAGATCCTCAGCCAGTTCGCCGTGCGCTGGGTCAACCTGACCCGGATCGAGTCACGCCCCACCGGCGAGGGTCTCGGCAGGTACTGCTTCTCCATCGACTGCGAGGGCCACGTGGCCGAGGCGCGCGTCGGCGAGGCGCTGATGGGCCTGCGCAGGGTCTGCAGTGACGTGCGGTTCCTCGGCAGCTACCCGCGGGGAGATTGCGGGCGGACGACAATACGCCCGGGGACCGCCGACACGGAGTTCGCTGACGCCAGGGTCTGGCTCAGCCGACTGCGTTAGGCAGGCCGTTAGGCCGACCGCCGCGGGACCACTAGGCCGACCGCCGCGGGACCACGATGTGGTGAATCTGGCGCCCGCTCAGCACGGAAGGTGACCGATCGCGGGAATCACCACCTTGACCTCGGCGCTGTGCAGCCTGCCTCGTGGCGCCGTTACAGGTACGGGCCGGAGCCGCGGGGCTGGCCCTCGTCCTGGCCGGGGATCATGCCAGGTGCCATGCCAGGCGACACGCCGGGAGGCAGCGCCCTGCGCATCTGCTCCAGCTGGGCCCGCGCGGCCATCTGCTGGGCGAATAGAGTTGTCTGAATCCCGTGGAACAGGCCCTCAAGCCAGCCGACAAGCTGTGCCTGGGCGACCCGCAGCTCGGCCTCGCTTGGCAGGTCGTCATCGGCGAAGGGCAGTGACAGCCGCTCTAGCTCATCGATGAGCTCCGGCGCCAGGCCGTCCTCTAGTTCCTTGATCGAGCTTTTGTGTATCTGCTTCAGCCGCGCCCTGCTCTTCTCGTCCAGCGGCGCGGCCCTGACTTCCTCCAGCAGCTGGCGGATCATGCTGCCGATCCGCATCACCTTGGCCGGCTGCTCGACCATCTCGGTGACCGGGCGCTCCGCGCCTTCCTGGACGTCGGCCTCGACGGCCGCGCCGTCGGGGCCGACCAAAACCACCCTGCCCTGCTGTTCCCGTTCAGAGTTCGTCTGGTCGCTCATGTCTCTAGTCTGTCCGAGTATCTGGCCGCGCCGCATCCCAGGGGTCGGGATCCGCTCGCCGGCCACCGTGTTCCGGCATCGAGCAGGATCTTGCCCAGGGGTGCGCGCCCCTGCTCGACCATGTCGTGCGGGCCCGATGATGACAAAAGGCGCACATGTGGTGACCGCCTGGATGCAAAACGTTTGCCTGACGTGCCGTCGGCCATCGTCTGGCCTAGGCTCGGCTTGATGCAGCGTTCGCTGCCGGTACAGGCACACCATTCTCCCCCCGTGAGGCGTGAGGAGAGCGACCTTGGCCGATGAGCATCAGGACCGTGCGGCCGCTGACGAGCAGGACCGGCGTGACCGCGATGCCCGCGGTGCCGCTGGAAAGGCAGGCGCGCCGCGATCAGCGGCTGCAGCAGTCGAGCCGTCCGGGCCTGCCGGGACCACTGACGCCGCCCGGGTCAGCGGGCTGGCGGTGTCCGCGGAACGTGCCGGACCCGATGCTCCTGCCGGACCCGGTGGTCCTGCTGGTCTTGGCGGGTCGGCTGGTCAGGCCGCGGCCGATGATCCTGGACCGGGGCCGGCCGATGAGCAGGGAGCCAGGTCCCCCGTGCCGGGGCAGCGTTCCTCGTGGCGGGCAGCGCCGCCCGCCGCCGCCAGGCCCCCGGCCCGCGGCCGCCATCTGTACGGGCAGCAGCCGCCGTATGAATCGCGTGACTCCATCGGCTCGGAGCCGCCGGACGTTATCACCCCGCCCGGCGAGCAAGGGACGGAGCGGCAGGCCCAGCCCGATCCTTACCGAACCACCGCGGGCCATGGGTCACCGGCCGACTTTGACCCCCTGGCCGGCGCCAGGACGCCTGCCGAATTCGTGCCTCCGCCCGGGTTCGGGCCGCCGGGCGGTTTCGGCTCTGCGCTGCCGCCCCCGCCCGGCCCGGCAGATCCCTACGGGACGCCCGGCGGCCAAGGTCCCGATGCGGGACATGGGTCGGCCGGGGAGCATATCCCGCCGGAGTCATACGGTGTGACAGCCGGGTACACCGCCGAGCCGTTCGTGGCTGAAGCGTACGGGCCGCCCGGTGGCTACGGCTCCGATGACGGGTACGGCTACGGGCCTGCCAGGGGATATCTCCCGCCCGATCCGTACCTCTCCGGTCAGTCGTACTTCCCGCCCGATTTGCATGGCTCGCCGGATCCGTACGCCCCCACCGCCGATGGACCGGCTGTATCGCGAGGCTTGCATGCGGCGCCGGCGCACGCGCCCCATCCTCCGGCAGCCCCTGCCCCTGCCCCGCGAGGCCCCGGCCCGCTGACGCCTGGCGATCCGATCGCGGTCCTTCCCCGGCAAGCGGCGCATGGCGCGACACGCGATTACAGCCCACGCGATGGCCTGGCGGGCGGTCAGGGCGACCCGGCGCGCCCGCAGGAGCGCGCCGAGTCAACCGAGAGTCTCACCCCGGAGTTCCTGCTGCCCGGCAGGCGCCGGGCACCGTCGCCTGGCTGGCGCCGGGTTCTCTATCACGCCAGTGCCGGGCTGCTGCGAGTGCCCGAGTCAGCGGCGGAGCTGCGCCGACGGGACATGATCAGCCGGATCCGCACGCCAGTGGCGGGCGGTCATCACCGGGTAGCGGTGCTGAGCCTGAAGGGGGGCGTGGGAAAGACCACGACGACGGTCGGGCTCGGCTCGACGCTGGCCTCGCTTCGGGGGGACAGGGTCATCGCTGTGGACGCCAATCCGGATCGCGGCACTCTGTCGGACAAGGTGCGGCTGGAGACCGCGGCGACCGTGCGGGACCTGCTGAACGAGCGCGGCCAGATCGAGCGCTACGCGGATGTGCGGGCCTTCACCTCCCAAGCGCCGAGCAGGCTGGAGGTGCTCGCTTCGGATCGCGACCCGACCGTGTCGGTCGCCTTCAGCGAAGCCGACTACGGTGAGGTCTCCAGGGTCCTTGAGCACTACTACTCGATCTGCCTGACCGACTGCGGTACCGGCCTGCTCCATTCGGCCATGGCCGGCGTGCTGCGTCTCGCGGATCAGATCGTGCTGGTCAGCTCGCCGTCGGTCGACGGCGCGCGGAGCGCGAGCGCCACGCTCGACTGGCTGGCGGCGCATGCTTACGAGGACTTGGTGCGGGGTGCCGTCGTGGTGCTCTCGATCGTGCGGTCGAGCAGCAGGAGCACGGTGGACCTGGACCGCCTCGAACAGCATTTCGCGGCCCGGTGCCGGGCGGTTACCAGGATTCCTTACGACCCGCATCTGGAGGAAGGGGCCGAAGTCGAGCTTGACCAGCTGAGCCGGACAGCGACCGACGCGTATCTCGGGCTCGCCGCGATCGTCGGCGACGGCCTGGCCTGGCCGAGAAACGCGGCACAGCACGGCGCCGTAACCGGGACCGCTTGACGGGCGCCATCGACACGGCCAGCCGCATGGTGCGCTAGCGTGACCGCCACCATCGAGACGGGCATCGTGTCCTCGCGCGCGCACCGCGCCTATCTGGATGGCCTCGGCGGTAATTTCGACCCCGGCAAGTTCCTGCGGGCATCGGCGAGTTCTGCTGGAACCAGGCTGGCTGCGAGTACGACGTGAGCTTCCAGCGCTACCCGGCCGCCTGAGCCTGCGGCCCACCATGCCGCCATCCCCGCGGACTAGCAGGTATCGTGCGCAAATACGCGCTTAGTGATGCAGCAGAGGCTGGTCCGGGCGAGACTAGGAGCTGTGCGGCTGAGCGGGAAATGCGGCGAGGGGACATGGTCCGCAGGTCCATGGCCGCGGCAACGGCGCTGGTCAGGCGAGCACGGGCCGAGACGGTGAGGGTGGGGACGCAGTGAAGGACACGTGGGCAGCACGGGAGCTGCCGGTGCTTACCGCGGCCGTGGCACTGCTCGAAGAGAGCTATATGGTCACGGTCAGCGACATCGCCGAGCGGACCGGTCTTGAACTGCCCGAGGTGGCCCGCTCACTCGATGCGATGGATCCGACCTACGTCGATTTCCGCAAGACCGAGACCGGGGGAGATCCCCGCTTCTGGTATGTGCTTAAGGTGACGCCCGCAGCTCGTGAGGAGGTCGGCCAGTGGCCCGCTCCCGCCAACCTGATCGACCGGCTCGCCGCGGCATTCGGCGAGGCCGCCCATCGCGAGCCGGACCCGGTCCGGCGGGACCAGCTCCGGCACGCCTCGGCGTTGCTCGGCGGACCCGTTAGGGATGTCGCCGTCCAGGTGGCGGCTAACGTCATGGCGCGCTCGGCCTGGATAAGCTGACCGACGGCAGTCGGCAGCATTGCCGGGGGATGGCAGCCGTGACCGGCCGGCCGGTCGCTGACCTCGCTGTACTGGCTGATCTCTGCACGCCCTGGTGCGTCCACGTGGCGGCGACCTTGCGGATCGCCGACCTCATCGTGTCCGGCGTGACCGGGGTGGGTGACCTCGCGGCGCGAGCGGGCTGCGATGCGGACTCCCCGGACAGGGTGCTGAGGCACCTGGTGAGCAAGGACGTCTTCGAGCAGACCGTGCCGGGCATGCTCGGGCTCAACGAGCTCGCCGAAGGCCTCCGCGGTCCGCGGCCCGGCCATGACCTGAATGGCATCGGCGGCGGGAGCATCGTCATCGGCCGTGAGCCTGGTCGCCGGCGGGGACCATCCGGCAGTAACAGGATGACCTGATCGGCACGTCCGCGCGCGCTCCGGCGATCTTGAGCTGCTGGTTGATAACGGCGGCGAGGTCGTGCTGGCCGAGCCGGGTCAGGCACTCGTGGTAGCCGTGCAGGCTCCAGACGTTGGCCGGGTGCTGACAGGCCCTGGCCAGGCTGTCGTCCAGGCCGAGGTCGGCCCGGTAGACGGCCTCGGCCTCGCCGACCAGGCCCTGCTCCAGGAGCAGGGCGCCGTAAGCGTGCCTGGCCGGCTGCATCCAGCCCCACGGCTCGTCGTAGGCGAGACCGTCGTCAAGCTCAATCGCGCGCCGCAGCAGGGCGAAGGCCTGGTCGTGATTTCCCTTGCGGTACTCCAGCTCGCCGTCCAGCATCGCGGCAGCCACCCGGAGGATGTCGGTGCAGGTGTTGTTGAAGACCGTGCGCGACCCGGGCACCCGCCCGGCGGCCGCGGCGAACCGTCGGCGGTGATCCAGGGCCTCATCGATCCGGCCGGTAGCCGCGCAGGCGATGCCCTTGGCGTAGTGCGTCATTGCCGTGGTGACGCAGTACAGGTCCTGATCGGCAGGCAGCGGCACGTCGATGATGTCCTGCCAGCGCCCGAACCGGATCAGCACGTGCATCTTCATCGGGACGAAACCCTCGAGCCAGTCCGCCATCGGCGGCACGGCTACCCGCAGCAGGCTCTCCGGGATCATCGCGGCAAGCCGGCTCGCCGCGTCCAGCGCGGCCCGCGCCTGGCCGAGGAACATCGCGCCGTAGATCTTGAAATGGTAGTTGTGCGCCCGGTAGAGCGTGTAGAAGTTCATCGCGCCCTGGCGCGCGACGAACTTCTCGTCGGCGGCGATCGCGGCGGTGTTGGCGGACACAACCCGGTGGTAGTCGCCGCACAGCACGTCGAGATGCGTCGGCATGTGCCGGAGGTGGCCAGCGTCCGGGACCAGGTCTGCCAGCAAATCGCCGGCCGGCAGCGCGTCCTCGGGGCGGCCGGACATCTCCATGAGATGGATGTACATGTGCAGGACACCAGGGTGCGCCCGGCCGTCCGCACTGGTCAGCGCCCGCTCCAGCACATCCTTGGCCTCGACGGTCGCCGCCCCGGCGGCCGGCTCTCCGGTAGCCTGATCCCAGAGCGCCCACGGGGTGAGATTCATCAGCGCGTCGGCGAACAGCGCGGCAACGTCAAGATCGTCCGGATGCGCCCGGTAGACATCGCGCATCGCGTCCGCGTATCCCGCATTCCAGGACGAGCAGTCCCCGGCCGGCTGAGCGGACGGATACCGTGCGGCCAGGGCGTGCACGAGCGAGCGCTCGACGGGTGACGCGCCAGCGGCGTGGCTGGCAGCCGCGGCCGAGGCGGCGAACGCCCGCGCGACGCAGGCCGATAGGTCGACCGGGTCGAACGCCTCCCATGCCTTGTTGTAGTTCGGGCCCAGCGCGTAGGCCAGGCCCCAGTGCGCGAGCACGCAATCAGGGTCGTTCGCGATCGCGCGCTCGAAGCACCGCACCGCCTCTTCGTGATTGAACCCGTATGTCCAGAGCAGCCCGCGCGTGAACCACAGCCGAGCCTGTGCCGACGAAGTCGTCACCGCTCGCGTGTAGCCGCCAAGGTCGAAGTAGTCAGACATCAGCGAATGCCTCCCCGGCCTGCTCCGGTAGCTCCCTCGGGACATTCACGATGTTCCCACCGTCGGCCGCCGGCGGCTCCTTCGAGGGATCTCTCGCCGATACCGGTGGGTCCGGCGCGGACGTTGCGGGCGGGGAAACAGCTGGGCGAACGACGCGTTCACGCGCACCGACACTATCCATCGCGTCGGCGAAGTCACCGTCTCGGACTGCCCGGGATCGGCGACAGGCAAGTGCTGGTTCTACACCGGCACACTGACGGACGCGGGCCCGTTCACCTCGATCGTCGCGCAGGACGCGCCCCGATGGCGGGCCGCCCGCCGCTGCTCTGGCACGGGCGGCCCGTTCAGCCGCCGCCGCCCGTGCTGCCGGCGGGCGCCTCACCCGGCTCGACGGTGCTCCCCGGCACGACGCGGCTGCCGCCGGCCGCATGGGTGATCTCAACCCGGCGGGCCCGGGTCTTCGGTGACGCGGGGATGGTCACGTGCAGGACACCGTCGGCGTAACCGGCGGTGAGGTTCTCCGAGTCCGCGCCCTCGCCGAGGGACAGCTGCCGGGTGAACGACCCCTGAGGCCGCTCGGCGGCAATGACCTGCTCGCTCTCGCCGTAGTGCGGGGTGCGTTCGGCCTGGATCGTCAGGGTGCCGTGCTCAACGGTCACCTCGACGCTGGCCGGGTC
>DATGVY010000270.1:0-15332 GCA_035299845.1 Streptosporangiaceae bacterium | reverse complement strand
CTGGACGCCGAGCCGGCGATCGCCGAGATCGCGCGGATCCTGCGGCCCGGTGGCCTCTTCGCGGCCTACGATTACGACTGGCCGCCGCTGATCGGCTGGGAGGTAGACGCTGCGTTCCTGCGCGTGATCGAGGCGGCCGGGGTCGATCCGAGTCGGCCGGAGAAGGCGCGGCACGTTCAGAACCTCACGGAGAGCGGGCGATTCCGGGCCGTTCGCGAGGTGTTCCTGCATGCCCGTCAGGTCGCCAGGGCGGCCGAGATTGCGCAGCTTCCACGGGTTTTCGGGCCGGCAGCACGCCGCTTGGGCGAGGGTGCGACCGAGCACGATCTCGGGCTGGACCGGTTCGAGGGAGCCGTCAGCGGCTGCTTGAACCCCGATGCGAACATGATGTGGTGGAGTTACCGGATACGCGTCGCTGTCAAGTAGCCAACCGCATGCGGCGGCCGCGCTTTGCTTGCGCAGGCCCGCGCGATCACCACGGGCGGAGCCCAGAAGCTGAGCCTTTTGCACGGCGGTTTGACATTTCAGAGTGCTGCCTGCGGCGGGGCCAGTGCCCGGGAAAGGGGATCACCGGGCAGCGCCAGCGACGACCAGCGGATCGGTGGTAACTGAGGGCTGGCACCGCCGTTGGAAAGGATCACGCCCGCCGCCGACATCATCGCGCACATGCCGTCGTGAGCGACCAGCAACAGGAACTGGTCACGGACCGCAGTCGAGCGCTGGTCGCGCTGCACGAGCTCGGCGAACCGGGTGGTGTCGATCATCGAGGCCTCTCGCGGTACCGCGGGCAGTTGCTCCGTCGCTAGTGCAGCGCCGCGTTAGTTCGTTGAGGGTCTGACCCAGACTGACGGGCTGCCGGGGTAGGGCCCGCAGGCGCGCTCATGGGATTGTGAGCAGCTTCTCGATCTCTTCGATGGCTGGGCGTTGTCCTGGTAGTGGATCGCGTGGATGCCCGCTTCGCGGGCGCCGGCCACGCACTGGTCCGCGTCGTCGAGGAATGCCGTCTCCTCGGGGCGGGCATCGAGTCGTGCACAGACGAGGGCGTAGATCCGCGGATCGGGCTTGCTCATCCCGACCTCGTGCGAATAGACGATCTCGTCGACGAGGTCTTCGAACCCGTACGCCGCCTGCTCCCGTTCCCGGGCGCCGACGAAGCTATTGCTCAGGATCCCGGTGCGATACCGCGGACGCAGTCGGCGGGCGTACTCGATCAGCTTATGGTTCGCGGTGCCCAGGTACTCCCGCCAGATGTCGGCCATGAACGCCGCGCGGTGCCGCTCGTCTAGGCCGAGACGATCTGTGATCGCATGGTGCACGTCGTCCTCGGTGATCGTGCCGATGCCGCCGCCTACCCAGGCGTCGTGCATGCGTTCGTCGAGTTCCCCGGCAGACAACCCGAGCCGGGTCTCCCACAGCCGGGTGACACCGAGGTCCGGTGTGATCTCCAAGACGCCACCGATATCGAACACCACTGCGCGGATCGTCATGGACCACCAACCTAGACGACAGCGCCAGCGCGCGGCCGGCCAGAGCGAGTCAGCCCATTGGGGGTGTGACCCAGGCCGACGGGTCGCCGAGGTAGAGTCCGGCGGCGCAGTCGAGCGCTTCCTCGGGGCTGCCGGTCGGCAGCCCCGAGGGCAGGATGTTGTCCTCATAGCCGTCGCGGCTGGCGAGGTAGATCGCGAAGCCCCAGGTGTGCAGGACGCCGGTGAAGCGCAGGCGGCACAGTTTCAGCACGTCCCCGCCGGTTTCGATGCCGTCGATGTAGGCGAATCCGGCGCGGAAGCGCACCTCGACGCGGGCCAGGGCGGGCCAGCGGACCTTGGCGCGCTCGCTCAGGCGCACGCGCAGGTGGTGCTGCATCGATTCCGGCGGGTTCTTCGGCATGCGGACCATGCTGCCGCCCGCGGCCGGGATCTGTCACCATCACACCCCGTCAGGTCAGTTTCCCGTGAGAGGGCTGGTACGCAGGTGGGGCGGGTGGCGGCGGTGGCCGTAGTGCTGGACGAGGTCACGCGCAGACGGCTGGAGCGCACCGCCGCGTCCGTGTCCGGGCAGGTGCGGGACGTGCTGCGGGCCAGGATCGTGCTGGGTGCGGCGGGCGGGGCGAGCAATGCGCAGATCGCCGAGTCCTGCGAGACGAGCGTGAACACGGCGCGCAAATGGCGCGGGCGCTTCGCCGAGCGCGGCCTGTCCGGCCTGGCGGACGCCAGGCGTTCGGGGCGTCCGAAGGTCTACGGCCCCGAGGTACGCGTCGAGGTCGTCGCCACCGCGACCTCGACGCCGCCGCACCCGGAATCCACCTGGTCGCACCGGCGCATCGCCGGAGCGCTGGCCAAGGCCGGGATCTCCATTTCCCAGGTCGGGAGGATCCTGGCCGACCTCGATATCCGCCCGCACCGGGTGCGCGGGTGGCTCACCCGCCGCGACGATCCCGCGTTCTGGGAGCGGGCCGGGGACGTGTGCGGCCTGTACCTGGCCCCACCGCCCGGCGCCGTGCGCATCTCGATCGACGAGAAGACCTCGATCCAGGCCCGATCCCGCAAACACCCCGGTCACGGTGTTGCCGCAGGCCGGGCCGCCCGGCAGGAGTTCGAGTACGCACGTCACGGCACCGTCTCGATCATCGCCGCGATGGACATCGACAGCGGGCAGGTCCTCACCGAGCCGATCACCCGCAACAACGCGGACACGTTCACCGCGTTCCTCGACGCGCTGGACGCCGCAATCGACCCGGGCAAGCAGGTCCACCTCGTACTCGACAATGGCTCCAGCCACACCGCCAAGATCACGAAGGCGTGGTTCCGGGCCCATCCGCGCTGGCACGCCCACTACACCCCGCCGCACGCCTCATGGTTAAACATGATCGAGATCTGGTTCTCCAATCTCGCCAAGCGCGTCATCCGCTACGGTGACTTCCCCAGCCGCCAAGACCTCGCCGACAAGATCGAAGCATTCACGATCCTGTACAACGAGACAGCCAAGCCCTACCGGCGGACCTACGACGGCACCCCGCTCAAGGCAGCCTGACCCTCAACGAACTAACGCGGCGCTGCACTAGCAGGACAGAACCGGGCGGAAGAACGTGACGTGCAGGTGCCGCGATGAGCCGGCCGGGAACCGCAGGCAACCTGATGACCGTCATGGCCGTCTCAAAGGTGGCTGACCGGATGGTCAAGCGCAGGGGGACGGGGTCAATGATGAGCAGCAGGTACCACACGTCGCGCCCGCAGGCAGCGCTGTCGCTCATCCTGGCCCTGGCCCTGTCCGCGGCGCTGGCCCTGTCGGTGGCCTTGCCGGTGGCCCTGCCGACGCAGGCGCAGGCAGGCGGCACTGCTCAGGCGGCGGCACTGGTGGCGCCCGGGGCACCGGCAGCGCCCGGGGCACCGGCAGCCATCTGCGCGTCGGCCCGGCGCAAGCACCGCAGGCTCGCGGCCAGGATGTCCCGCCGCATCGCGGCGGCATTGCGGGGGCGATCGTCCGTGGTCGGCCTGGCGGTAGCGGACACGCGCACCGGCGTCACCTGCAAGCTGCACCAGTGGCGGCCCTTCCACTCGGCCAGCATCGTCAAGGTGATCATCCTCGGCGCCCTGCTCAGGCACCTGATGGTAGTGCACCGCCAGCTGACCCCGGAGCAGGTGACGCTCACCACGGCGATGATCACCGAGTCGAGCAACTCGGCGGCGACCGAGCTGTGGGACGAGCTGGGCAGGCGGCGACTGCAGCGGTTCCTTGACCTGGCGAAGATGACGCACACCAGACTCGGCCAGGGCGGCTTCTGGGGCCTGACATGGGTCATCGCGCACGACGAACTGCTCCTGCTCAAGGTGATCAAGGCCAGGAACTCCGTGCTGGACTGGCCGTCTCGCGTCTACGCGTTGTCGCTGATGGCCCGCGTCATCCCCTCCGAGCGCTGGGGCGTCACGGCCGGCGCGCCCGCCGACATGACCGCGCACGTGAAGAACGGCTGGCTCCCGGACCCGGACCTGTGGGTGATCAACAGCATCGGCGTCTTCACCGGCCGTCACCGGACCTACCGGATCGTCGTCCTGACCCGGGACAACCCGAGCATGACGTACGGGGTCGACACCATCCAGGGCGTCGCAGAAGTGATCAACCACCAACTGAACCCTGGCGTGACCGAAGTCATCCCGCCGTCCGCGCCATACCCGTCGTGGGGCACCCCTGACGAGCGGATCCTGCCGCCCGCGAGGCGCTGAGCCGGGTCAGCACCTGGGGTTGGCCTGCACGCTGATCATCGGCGCGATCCACGGCCAGGTCCTGCCGCAGGCCATGTTCAGCCCGCCCGGCAGCCCGGCCACCACCCCGCCCGGCCTCGCCGGGCGGCTGGCGGAGACCATCCTCAGTGGCATCGCGCCGGGACCAGGCCGGCCATAAACCCGCCCGCCCGGCCCGCTGGGTGGATCTCGCGTCCTGACGGGATCGGTGGGAAGGTGATCAGGTGACCGGCGGCGAGGTGCGGGACGGGGTGTCGCTGACCAACCTCGACCAGCCGCTGTTCGACGGGGCGGACGCGACCAAGCGGGATCTGGTGGACTACCTGGACGCGGTTCGTGACCGCCTCGTCCCTGCGCTGCGGGACCGGCCGCTGTCCGTGATCCGGGTGCTCCGCGGCCAGCAGCCGTTCATGCAAAAGAACGTCCCGAAGTACACCCCGCCATGGGTGCGGACGGTGCAGATGTGGGCCGAGACCTCCAGGCGTGAGGTGTCCTACGCGCTGTGCAACGACCGCCGCACGCTGCTGTGGCTGGCCAACCAGCGCGCGGTGGAGTACCACCCGGCCCTGGTCCAGGTCGGCCACTCGGACCAGCCCACCCACCTTGTGCTCGACATCGACCCGCCGCCCGGTGCGGCGTTCGGCCTGGCCGTCCGCGCCGCCCTGCTGGTCCGCCAGGCGCTGGCCGAAGCCGGCCTGGCCGGCGCGGTAAAGACCAGCGGCGCGAAGGGCCTGCACGTGCTCGTGCCCGTCGATGCGCAGTCGGCGACCGAGGAGGTGGCCGCGGCCACCCGCGCGATCGCCGCCCGCGCCGAGCGGCTGGACCCGGCCATCGCCACCACGGCCTTCATCAGGGAAGACCGCCAGGGCAGGGTATTCCTCGATTCCACCCGGGCCGGCGGGGCGACCGTCGTCGCGGCGTACAGCCCGCGCATCCGGCCCGGGGTGCCGGTGTCGTTCCCGGTGGCCTGGGCGGACCTTGATCGCATCAAGCCGGGCGACTTCACCGTGCACACGGCGGCGCGGCTGATCGGCGACGGTGATCCGTGGGCAGCCAGGATGCCCGCGCCGCAGCGGCTGAGCCCCGAGCTCATCGAGGAAGGCAGGGCGATTCCGGTTGCCCGGGTGCAGGCGATGCATGAAGGCAAGCGGCGTGCTCGCGCCCGCCGCGACGCGACCGGCTGACGGCCGCGCGCCCGCCGGCTGGCGCCGGGTGCCCGCAGGGATTGTGCGTCCTTTCCAACTTTCCGGCGAAGGCTCTGGCCGTCCCGTACGGCCGGCCGCTGCCGCCTGGTCTGGTTAGCTTGGCCACGAGGAGGCTGGCGGGTGAAGACGGCGTTCGTGCTCGGCGGCGGCGGCGTGCTCGGTGCTCATGAGGTCGGCATGCTCCGCGCGCTGTCGCAGGCTGGCGTCCGGCCCGACTTGATCGTGGGCACGTCGGTGGGCGCGATCAACGGCGCGTTCGTGGCAGCTGACCCGGCGGGCGCTGACGCGCGGCTGGCCCGGCTCTGGGAAGGTGACGCGCTGCAGCGGGCGTTCAGCGAGACCATCTGGGGCCGCGCCATCCGGCTGGCCCGTTCGGGTACGCACCTGCATTCGATCGAGCCGCTGCGCCACCTGCTGGGCGACATGCTCCCCGGTGCCGACTTCGCCGATCTTGAGCTGCCTTTTCACTGCGTTGCGGCCAGCATCGAGCACGCTAGCGCGCGCTGGTTCAGCAGCGGGCCGCTCGTCCCAGCCGTCCTGGCCTCGTGCGCCGTACCGGGGCTGCTGCCGCCGGTTGAGGTCGGCGGCGAGCACTACCTCGACGGCGGCCTCGTCGACTCCATCCCGGTTGGGCGAGCCATCGCCCTGGGCGCCGGCATTGTCTACGTGCTGCACGTGGGCCGGATCGAGCGCCCGCTCGCGGTGCCGCGCCGTCCCTGGGAGGTGGGCCTTGTCGCCTTCGAGATCGCCCGCCGGCATCGGTTCCACGAGGAGATGTCGGCGTTGCCCGCCGACGTGCAGGTACACGTCCTGCCAGCCGGGACAGATCGCCGCCCGGCAGATCTGTCGCAACTCCGGTACCGCGACAAGACTAGGGTCGCGGTGAGTATCGAGCGCGCGTACACGGCGTCCGCGGGCTATCTCGCCGAGATGATCGGACACTGACCCGGCCATCGAGGACGGGAGGAGCCGGCCATGCTCCCACCCAGGCTGGTGCGCAGGCTCGTGCTGGCGCCGCTGGCGATCGTCATCGCCGTCGCCAGCGTGGTGCTGTTCCCGCTGCTCGCCTTGCTGGCCATCGCGTTCGGGCTGGCCGGGCTGTCCGGGCCCGGCCGCATGCGCGGCCTTCGGCTGCTGTGCTTCGCGCTCATCTGGCTCGTCGCGGAGACTGCCGCGCTGTTCATGTGCCTGGGCTTGTGGATAGCCAGCGGATTCGGCGGCCGCCTGCGCACGGAGCCCTATCAGCGCCGTCACTACGCGGTCATGCGGTGGTTCCTGGAACTGGTGTATCGCGCGGGCACGGCCATGTTCGGGGTTCGGGTCGAAGTCGACGAACCTGAGCTGACCCCGGGGGAGCAGGCGGCCCGGCTGGCCCGCCCGGTTATCGTGCTGAGCCGCCATGCGGGACCCGGCGATTCATTCCTGCTCGTCCGTCATCTGCTGACTGTGTACGGGCGGCGTCCGCGGGTGGTCATGAAGGCGGCGATACAGCTGGATCCCGGCCTGGATGTGATGGCCAATCGCCTGCCCAACGTATTCATTCAGCACCGCCGGGCCGGCGAGAAGATATTCGTCGGGCAGATCCAGCGGCTTGCCAGCGGGCTCGACCAGGCCGGCGCGCTGGTGATCTTCCCGGAGGGCGGCAACTGGACGCCCGGCCGGTGGCAGCGCGGCATCCGGCGGCTGGAGCAACTGGGCCGGCGTGACCTGGCCGCCCGCGCACGGGGGATGCCCAATCTGCTGGCCCCACGGGCCGGGGGAGCGCTCTCGGCCATCGCCGCCTGCCCGGATGCCGACGTGATCTTTGTAGCCCATGCCGGGCTGGACAGGCTTGTCAGTGTCGGCGATGTCTGGCGCTGCCTGCCGATGGACCAGACCATCCGCGCGAAGTGGTGGCGGGTGCCAGCCGGCGAGGTGCCGCGTTCCGATGATCATGACGCTCAGGTGCGGTGGCTGTATGACTGGTGGGAGCGCATCGACAGCTGGATCTCCCAGAACCACCAGGACGACGCCGGGGCTCCTGCGCTGTCACTCGAACCGCGGACCCGCCCGGATCACCCGGCGCCGTGACCGTGGTCCTGCCGCCCTTGCTGCGCCAGCGCGCCGCCGCGCCACGAGGGCAGCGGCCGGCGCCCGGCGGCAACGTCAAATGCCGCCGCAGCCAGCAGCCGTGTCGAGTCGAGCACGGGCAGCGGCGATGACCGGGCGTCGATGAGCAACGGAATCTCCGTGCAGGCCAGCGCCACGGCGTCACAGCCGCGCTCGCGCAGCTTTCCGATGATCGCCGCGTAGGCGGAGCGGGCCTGGTTGGTGAAGACACCTTCCACCAGCTCACCGAAGATGATGTCGTCGACGACCCGGCGGTCGGCGTCACCGGGGACGGCGGTACCGATGCCACGGCGGGCCATGGCCCGCGGGTACAGGTCGCTGTCCATCGTGTACCTCGTCGCCAGGATGCCCACCATGCGCCGCCGGTCGCGACCGGCCTGCTCCGCCACGGCATCGGCGATGTGCAGCCCCGGCAGCGGCAGCGGTTCGCCAGCGGATTCCAGGGCGAGGTGGGCCGTGTTGTCCGGGCAGGCAAAGAAGTCGGCGCCCGCGCGGGCCAGGCGGGCGACGCTGGTCGCCAGCGTGGTTCTGATGGCGGCGAAGTCGCCTGCATCCCAGGCCGGCATGCTGCGCCCGAACGCGATGCAGTCCAGCGTCACGTCCGGGTGCTGATGCGGCCCGAGCTCGCGGGAGCCCTGCTGGCAGAACGTGCGCAGGCAGAGCGCAGCGCCTTCCGCGCTGTGGGCCAGGATGCCCAGGTGCCGCATGCCGCACCGACCTCCCGTGAACCCGGATTCTGCTCAGCATAGGCGCGACGCCGGCCACCGCCGGCACCCCGCCCTGGCCCCCGGCCGGGTCAGGCCGGGCGGCTGCTCCGGACCGTAGAATGGGCGCGCAGCGACCCGCGGCTGCCCGGTCCCTACCAGGCAAAGGACTCATGGCCCGGTACGCACTGCTGATTCTTCCGTCGGCCAACCGCGTCTATGTCGGCGCCTCGATCGGCCTGACCCAGGCCGAGCTTGAGGTATTCAATCGCAATCGCCTGGAATACCCGCGTCGCCCGTCGCGACGACGCAGCGAAGATCCTCGCCGGATCGGGGCTGCAGATGATGGACTCGGGGCCTTACCTGGCATTCAGGCACCGCGTGGACCAGGCGATTGTGAGAGACATTCTCGTCGCCCGGAAGCCATAGGGCGCGAGGGTGCGGCCAGGGCCGCTGGCCCTGCTGGGCGACTTCCTGGCGTTCGCGGCCGACGGGCCGGCGGGGTCCGGTAGGCGGAGACGGAGCTGATGACGCCGCTGCCGCCGATGAAAAGGACCCTGAGGCTGGGCACGCCCTCGCAGTAGGCGACGGGCCCGCACCGTTGACGGTGCGCCGGGCGCGCGGGAGCATGTGACCGACGCCACACTCGGCGGCGGGACAGGGGGTGCGCCGTGACCGGGAAGATCGATGAGGTGCTGCAGGCGGCCGTGGCCCGGGCCGATGCGCCCGGCGTGGTCGCCATGGCGGCCGGCGATGACGGTGTGCTCTACGAGGGCGCGGCCGGCCAGCGCGCCGCCGATGCGGTCGATCCGATCACGCCCGATACCATGCTGCGGATTGCCTCGATGACCAAGATGGTGACCACGACGGCCGCCCTGCAGCTAGCTGAGCGGGGCCGCCTTGACCTGGACAAGCCGGTGCAGGCCTACCGGCCGGAGTTCGCCAGTCTGCAGGTGCTTGACGGCTTCGACGGTGACACGCCGCGGCTTCGCGCGCCCAGCGGCCAGGCCACCGTCCGGCAGCTGATCACGCACACGGCAGGGCTGGCGTACTGGTTCTGGAACAGCGACATCGACCACTACGAGCAGGTCACCGGCGTGCCGAACGTGCTTACCGGCAGCGACGCGGTGTTTACCTCCCCGCTGGTGTCCGACCCGGGCACGCGGTTCGAGTACGGGATCAACGTCGACTGGCTGGGCCGGGTGGTCGAGGCGGTGAGCGGGCAGCCGCTGGATGAGTACTTCCAGGCCAACATCACCGGCCCGCTCGGCATGACCAGTACCACCGCGCGAATGACCGAGGCCCAGCGGGCCAACTCCGCGCCGGTTCACGTCCGCGGCGAGGACGGTTCCTGGGTGGTGACCGACATCGACTGGGCGCAGCAGCCCGACTACTGGGGCGGCGGCCACTTCCTGTACTCCACGCCCCGCGACTACCTGGCTTTCCAGCGGATGCTGCTCGGCGGCGGCACGCTCGGCGGCGCGCGGATCCTCGGCCAGGCCACGGTTGACGAGGCATTTGCCAACCAGATCGGCGGGCTCGACTTCCCGGCGGCGATCTCCACCGCGCACCCGGAGCTGAGCGCCGACGTCAACCTCGGCCCGCACCTCAAGTGGGGCCTCGGGCTGCTGCTCAACGAGACCCGGCAGCCGGGTATGCGGGCGGCCGGCAGTGGCGCCTGGGCCGGCCTCTTCAACACCCACTTCTGGATCGACCCGGCGAGCCGGGTGACGGGATCGATCTTCTCCCAGACACTGCCGTTCGGCGAGCCCGCGGCATTCCAGCTCTACGTCGACTTCGAGCAGGCGCTCTACGCGTCGCTGTAGCACGAGGCGGGCACTTCGGCGCGGAACCGCGACCCGGGTCATGCCGCTAGGTGACGAATTGGCCGAAGCCCTCCTGGCGTCCCGTCAGGTCTTATCATCAGGGTCATGTGGCCACCCGCGTACTTAGCGCGGTGGCGGGCCGCGGATGCCTCCGGCGGCGCATCGGGCGGGCCCGCGATGACTGCGGTGAGGTCGGTGGCCGCCAGGATCGCTCTTACCATCCGTTGCATCGCGATCGCATACATCGCCGTGCAGGTGGTGATCTGGCACTCATTTTACGCGGCCGATCCGTGGCGCCTCGCGGGGCCTGCCGCGGCGGTGGTATGGGCCGCCGCAATCGTGGCTTCGCTGCGGCGCCGCTGGCCGGCCTGGCAGCTGGCCGGCGTCGACTCTGGCGTTTACGTCCTGCTTGCGCTCAGCGCCGGGTGGTGCGTGCCACCGGCCATGCGCGGCGACGCCGCCAACTGGCTGTTCATTGCGATGGAGAGCCAGCTCATCGTCCCTGCATGGTTCGCGCCCATCGCGGTGTCCGCACCAATGGCCCTCGCATCGGGGGCGGCCTACTGGACAGGCGCCGCGGCGACCCAGTCGGCGGGCTCCCAGGGCAACTCCCCAGCCGCGGCCGGGGTCCTGCTGCTCACCGTCGCCATCGCGCAGGGGTGTGGTCGCCGGATGCTTTACCGCCGGGCCACCGGGGCGGACGTCGCTCTCGCGCAAGCCGACACCGACGCCCGAGAGCAGTACGTCGTGCTGTCCAGGAACATCGAACGCCGCGAGCATGAGCGCCTGCTGCACGACACGGTGCTCAACACCCTCACCGCGCTGGCGCGCGCAGGCAGCGCCGACGCAGGTGAGGTGGTGGGCCGCTGCCGGCACGACGTGACGCTGATGGAGTACGTACTCAGCGATCCCGGTGATCCGGCCAAGGCGGCTGGGCGAGCATACGGCGGCATGGTCGCCGCGATCGAGGCCCTTGCCATCGAGATGCGCGCCCGCGGTCTGGACGTACACGTCGAGGTCGCCGACGGAGTTCCGGCCGATGTCGGGGTACCCGGCCAGGCCGGCGCCCCGGCGGGACCGGGGAATTCGCCGGTTATCCCGGTGCCAGTCGCCGTCGCCATCGTGCGCGCCGTGCGAGAGGCGCTGGCCAATGTGATCAGCCATGCCGGAACAGCTGAGGCCTGGGTGGACGTCAGCCCGGCAGCGCCCGGCGCGGACATCGCTGAGCCGGGTGGCCTCCGGGTGACCGTGCGGGATGCGGGCGTGGGGTTCGACCCCGCCAGCGTCGATCCGGCCCGGCTTGGCCTGCGGCGGTCCATCACCGAGCGCATCGCCGACCGTGGCGGACGGGCGTCGATACGGTCGGCGCCTGGCGATGGCACCGTGGTGAGTCTGTGCTGGCCCGCGTCGGTGCAGTCCAGCCAGGACGCGGTCCCGCGTCGCAGCTCCGAACGGGTGGACCTGCCGTGGTGAGCGGCGACGAGCTGGTGAGGGATACATACGAGTCCGAGCTACCCCGAGTGGCTGGCACGGTGGCGGCGATCTGGCAGTTCGCCATCCTGATCCAGGTGCTTGCCGACCTGCCCGACTACCGCCAGCCGGCCGTGCCGATCGTGGTGTGGCTCGGGATGCTCGCGGCCGCGGCATGGCTGGTGCCACGGGCGCGCGCGGGCGGCCTCACGGGAGCAGACGCGGTAGTTGCGGTTGCCGTTGCCGTTGCCGCCGTCGCCCTCATCGGCTGGGACCGCCGCGCGCACGGCAGTACCGGAACCGTGGACTGGTCGGTCCTTGGGACGGGCTGGCTGCTCGCGCTCGTCGCCCTGAGTCGGCCAGCCCGGGTGTGGGTCTCCGGGGCGCTGCTCATCTTCGCCACGCACGCTGTCTTCACTATCCGCCTGCTGGGCGTGACCTCGCTGGGTCTGGCGCGGCTCGCGCTTACCGCCTACACGCTGGTGGTGATCCTGGTGATATTCGCCGCACTGCGGCCGACATTTCACGCCTATGCCGGGATGGCCGCGCGCCACGGCGCGCTGGCGAGCCGGTCAGCTGCGGAACGCGCGGCGTTGGCCGCAGTCCACGAGGACCGGCGCGGGAGGCTGGCCCTGCTGGAAGTAGAGGCGCTCCCGCTGCTGCGTGGCATCGCCCTCGGGACGCTGGACCCCGCCGACAACGAGGTACGGGAGCGATGCGCCCGGCATGCGGCGACGCTGCGGCGCGCGCTCGTGGACCGGGTGCAGAACGCAGGATGGGTGCTGGCCGAACTGGAGCCCGCACTGCGCGGCGCCAGGGCGCGGGGCCTGCCGGTGGACGTCCAGGTGGTCGGTGACCCGGGGCGTCCCATCTGGGAGGTGGCTGGCGCGACCCTGGCGGCGGTGGACGGCGTCATGAGCGCGCTCCCGCCGCACCCGGTGACGCTCACGGTCCTCGCGTCCGGAGACGACGTGGAACTGTACGTGACCTTCGACAAGGCGCCGCGGGCCACTCCGGACTTGACCGGGCTGGCGCGGAGGGTGCCCGCGACGGCCCGCTGGTGCGCCACGGTCGACGTCGACGAGGCGGGCGCGGGCTGCCTGGAGGTCCGCTGGCGCAAGGCGGTCCCCGCATGATCGGTGTCGCGGCAGGCAGTGCCGGGGAAACTGGTGTCGCGGCAGGCAGTCCTGGGGAAACTGGTGTCGCAGCAGGCACTCCTGGGGAAACCGGTGTCGCAGCAGGCAGTCCTGGGGAAACCGGTGTCGCACCAGGCCGTTCAGCCCCGGCCAGGGTTATTGACGTCGCGGCCGTGGATGACCATCCCATCGTCCTCGATGGCGTAGCCAGCTGGGTGATGGCCGCCGACGGCGGGATCAGGGTCGTTGGTACCGCGGCGACCGTGGACGCCCTCCTGGCCGGACCAGGACGCCGCGCGCACGTGGTTCTCCTGGACATCGACCTGGGCGATGGGACGACCGTCGAGCGCAACGTAGCCGCGATCCTCGCCGCCGGCCCTGCTGTCCTCGTGCTCTCCGCCGCCGACAAGCCGCTCTCCGTCCGGGCAGCGATGCGCGCCGGGGCGCACGGCTACGTCCTGAAGGACGAGGAAACTTCCCAGGTACGGGCGGCCATCAGGTCCGTCGCCGCCGGGCAGGCCTGGATCTCGCCCCGGCTTGCCTACATCTTCGCCACCGACGACGCTACCGACCGGCCCGTCCTCAGCCCGCAGGAGACGCGGGCCCTGCAGCTGTACGCCACCGGCATGCCGATGAAGTCTGTCGCCCGGCGGATGGCACTCAGCGAGGAGACGGTCAAGCAGTACGTCGGCCGGGTCCGGGAGAAATACGCCCGCGCCGGGCGGGCCGCACCCACCAAGCTGGAGCTGTACCACCGGGCCGTCGAGGACGGGCACCTCCCCCCGCACCCCTAACCGCGGATCCCCCTCCGGATGACAGGGCCACCATCGGAGATACCCGTCCTCGAGCCATTGTCCTACGAGATAAAGGTATTCGAATGGACTCGTGAGTGTCATGACCCCTTCTTGGGGGTCATGACAAGAAGGGCAATTGAGTGCGTGCCGGAAAAACTGCGAAATAACTGCGATTTTAGGCTGCTAACGACCGTGCCGCGGCAATCCGGTGCTGGTTAAAGGACTTCGCGGTTCCCGAGATACGGGCGCAGCACCCCAGGGACGCGGACGCCGCGGTCCGCGGTCTGGAAATTCTCGATGACGGCGGCGAGCAGCCGCGGCGTGGCGACGGCGGTGTTATTGAGCGTGTGCGCGAACCGCACCGTTCCGTCGGTGTCGCGGTACCGGAGATTCGCGCGCCTTGCCTGCCAGTCGTGCAGTGTCGAGCAGCTGTGCGTCTCGCGGAAGCGATCGAGTGAGGGGAACCAGGTGTTGATGTCGTTCATCCGGAACTTGCCGGGGCCCATGTCCCCGGTGGCGCACTCCACTACCTCGTAGTGCAGCCCCAGATCCTGCAGTATCCGCTCCGCGGCGGCCAGCAGCTCAGCGTGCCAGCGCGCCGACTCGGCAGCGTCCGCCGCGCAGATGACGAACTGCTCGACCTTCTCGAACTGGTGGACTCTCAGCAGGCCGCGGACATCGCGGCTCGCGCTGCCGATTTCGCGGCGGAAGCATGGCGAAATGCCCGCGTAGCGGATGGGCAGCCGGTTTTTGTCGAGGATCTCACCCGAATGCAGCCCGACCAGCGCGACCTCCGCAGTGCCCGCCAGGAACAAGTTGTCCGCAGGCAGCGCGTAGGTTTCCTCCCGGCCCTTCGGGAACATGCCGCTTCCGATGAGCGGAGCCTCCTTGACCAGGGACGGCACCGATATCAGGGTAAAATTCGCGGCCTGGAGCAAGTCAAGTGCATAGGAATGGATAGCGCGCTCCAGCAGGACCATGTCGCCGGTCAGTGCGTAGGCGCGCTCGCCGGCCACCTTCCGCGCGCGGGCGAACTCCGCCCAGCCGCGCTGCTCAAGGATGTCCACGTGATCGAGCGGGCCGAAATCGAATTCCGGCCGCTGTCCCCACGTCTTGACCGTGACATTGGCCGACTCGTCGGCCCCGACCGGAGCGCCCTCCCAGGGGATCGTCGGCGTCAGCAGCAGCAGCTCCTGCAGCCGCGTGCTCGTCTCGGCGAGCCTTTCCCGCAGCTCGCGCAGCTGCCGGTCGGAGTCGGCATGCTCGGCGCGCAGCTCAGCCTGGCGGTCTTCGTCCGCCTGGGCAAACTGCCGGGCGAATGCCTTTCGCCGGGCCTGGGCCTGGTCCACCTCGAACTGAAGCTTGCGGGCAAGCTGGTCGAGATGCAGCAGCTCATCGAGGTCCAGGTCGATGCCCTTGACCCGGATTGCCTCCTTCACTACATCGGGATTGTCCCGGATAAAACGCTTGTCGAGCATGTATTCGTGCCAGCCTTAAGTTGATCTTGGACAATGCGTGGTTCAGCCCTGATACCGAACGCTACCAATTGGCGCGGCCCCGTGGCGGGCATGGCGGCCGCGCGGTCAGCGGCCGGCCGCGTCCGGCGGGCAACAGAAGATCAGTTTTACGGGCCGGCGGGGGTGGCACCGCTCATCATGGGCGGCTGCACCAGGTAAAGCCGGCCGAGGCCGCACCTGCCGCGGGGGGCGGCCGGCCTGGCCGGCCTGGTCAGCCTTCCTGTCCGCTGCCGCGGCGGCGGGCGGGTTCGCGCCCCGGCGGCTGGCCCGGCCGGGCGCGGGCCGGCGCCGGCGGGATCGCGCAGGCCCGTGGCTTGCCGGCCAGCAGCTCCA
>DATGVY010000269.1:0-8659 GCA_035299845.1 Streptosporangiaceae bacterium | reverse complement strand
TCAGCCGCCTGATCCATCCCGTCGCCGTCACGGGCGGCATCGTGGTGACCGTGGCGGCCGTGGGCGTGGCCGTGAACTTGGCGGCCACCTGGGTGATGGCCAGGGCCGGCCGCGACTCGATCAACGTCAAGGGCGCCTTCGCGCACATCGTCACCGACCTGTACGCCTTCATCGGCACGCTGATCGCCGGGATCGTGATCATCATCACCGGGTTCGAGCGCGCCGACTCGATCGCCTCCCTGATCGTGGTCGGGCTGATGCTGCACGCCGCCTGGGGCCTGCTGCGCGAGACCGGCCGGATCTTACTCGAGGCAGCCCCCGAAGGATACGAACCCGGCGACATCATCACCGCCATTACCAGCCAGCCCGGCGTCGCCTCCGTCCACGACGTGCACGTCTGGCTGATCACCAGCGGCTTCCCGGCCCTGTCCGCCCATGTGCTGGTCCGGCGCCCGGCTGACTGCCACCAGGCACGCCGTGAGCTGGAGCAGCTGCTGTGCGAGCGGTTCGGGCTGGACCACACCGCCTTGCAGGTCGACCACGCACCCGATGACCTGCCCGCCATAGGCGACGGCACTGCCTGATGGACGCCACCAGCGCGGCGGACACTGCGCCGCTGCCCGGCCTGCGCCGGCGGGCCATCCGCCTGGAGCAGTTCTCGCTCGCGTGGATGCTGATCGAGGCCAGCGCCGCGGTCACCGCGGGCGTCATCGCAGGCTCACTGGCCCTGACCAGCTCCGGCTTCGACTCGGTCATCGAGCTTGCCTCCGCCTTCCTTGTCCTGCGCCGGCTGCAAGCGGAGCTAGCCGAGGGCCGGACAAGTGAACAGGCCGAACGCCGGGTGCTGCGGATTATCGCTGTCACGTTCTTCGCCCTGGCGGCCTATGTGGTCATCGGGTCCATCATCGACCTGGCAACGCAAGCACACCCGGAACGCTCCCCCATCGGCATCGGCCTGACCGCCAGCTCGCTGCTGGTCATGCCGCTGCTGGGCTGGCGCAAGCGGCGCGTCGGCGCATCACTGCGTCACCAGCTCGTGCTCGCCGATGCCGCCGAGACAATTCTGTGCGCCACGCTTGCCGCCACCACGCTGCTCGGCCTGGCCCTTTTCGCAGCCTTCGGCTGGTGGTGGGCCGATCCGCTCGCCGCGCTAGCCGTCGCCTGCTTCGCGGTACGTGAAGGCGCCGAGGCCTGGCACGGCGAGCTGCTCGGCGACGACTGACACCTCGGCAACCTGGCACGGCTCCAGCGCCAGGGCGGCAGCGACCGGCCAGATCACGCGCTCACTCGCGAGGTCCTGGCGCTGGCCGGGGGTGACCGGCGCAGGTCAGCCCCCGGGCCGGGGCGGGGATAGCGCCCCGGCACGACGCCGGTGAGGCGCTGGGCTGCGACGCCCCGGATCGCTGAAGGCACCTGGCGCAGTCGCATCGATGCCGCCCGCAGCCTCGCGCTGGCTAGCGCCGGGCTCGTGCTGCTCCGCGCCACCCCGGAGGAAATCCCCGGGCGCTGCCCATGGCGCTCATGCCGCGCTGCTCGGCCGCGGCCACCCCCCCGGCGTGGCCGGCGACCGGGGGGACTGCCGCGCCCGGTGGCATCCTGGCTGCATGCACCTAACCAGAGGACAGCGCGACCCCGCCGCGGCGTTCCCGCTTTCGAAGATCCGCGATGATGCCGCCGACCGGCGGCAGGCGAACCGGGCCATCTCCGTCAGCGCCAGCGGGCTCGCCATGACCGGTGTCATCGAGCTGCTGATCGCCGTGCTTACCGGGTCGGTCGGACTGCTTGGCGACGCGCTGCATAACCTGTCCGACGTGTCGACCAGCGCGGTGGTGTTCCTCGGCTTCCGGGTCTCACGCCGGGTGCCGAGTGAACGCTACCCGTACGGCTACGAGCGCGCTGAGGACATCGTCGGCCTCGGCATCGCGGCGGTGATCTGGGCCAGCGCCGCGCTCGCCGGCGCTGAGAGCATCCGCAAGATCATCGGCCACGGCGGGACCGGGCATGTCGGCGTCGGCATTGCGGGTGCGGTCATCGGCATCGCGGGCAACCAGGCAGTCGCCCGGTACAAGCTGATTATCGGGCGGCGCATCAGATCCGCTGCGCTCATTGCCGACGCCCGCCACTCACGGCTGGATGCCCTCTCCTCGGCCGGGGCTCTCGCGGGCCTGGTCGCTGTCGCCTTCGGCTTCCGGTGGGGCGACCCGGTCGCCGGGCTCGCAGTGACCGGATTCATCTGCCATGTTGGCTGGCAGGTCACCTCTGAGGTCGTGCACCGGCTCATGGATGGCATCGACCCCGAGATCATCCGCCAGGCTGAAACCGCCGCAGCCTCTGTCGCCGGTGTTGTCCACGCGCACGCCCGGGCCAGATGGACAGGACGTACCCTGCACGTCGAAATCGAAGGCTGGGTCAACCCGGCACTAACCGCCGGCGAAGCCGACCTCCTCGGCCGCCGTGTTGCCGCCGCGACCGAGGATGCGGTCCCCGGCATCGGCAGCTTCACCTGGGCCGCCCGCGCGGCCTGACGATCAGGAAGACGATTATGGCCTGACCTGTGCGCGAGCGTGCCGCACGGGCGGCGCGCGAGGCGTGCTTTCCGGGTTGCGTCGCGGCCCCCCGCGTGCCGGGCGTGCGCGCCCGGCGAGGCCGGCCTGGGGGCAGTAGCGGCGGCCGGGGCTTCCGCGGGCGCGCGGGCATCGGGCCGGGCCCGGCGGAGCCGTTCCCCGGCGAGGCTGGAGACCGGAAACAGCTCGGTCAGGCCCTGGACGAGGGCGATCACGAACGCCTGCAGGTAGGACACGGCGGATCCTCGCAAGGGTCGGGGCCTGGCGCGTCCGCCCGGACTGGGCGAGGGCGCAGCTCGATGGCGCGTGCCAGCCGTGCCTCAATGGCGTTACTATCGGAGTTGTAGCATGTGTTACGCGCGTGCCGCGGACGAACAGAAGACTAGCAAGCGGGCGGTCGTGTTCGGGTCGGCCGGGCGGGCTGGGAGAGGAGTCCGGGATGCTGTCATCGGTTGCGCTGCGCGCTGGTGAGCTGCTCACAGCCGCCTTGCCCGCCGGGGTCGTCTTGTTCGCGGTGGCCGCCGCCGCGGCCGCGCTTGGCTCCTCGTCGCGGCTGGCGGCCAGCGGACTGACCGACGACGTGCACCGCGAGGCAATGGCGCTCGCCGCGGGCATGGCCAGCGCTGCCCGCGCCGCGGCGCCGGGCGGACTGCCGGGAGGACCGGCTTGAGCCCGGCACGCGCGTGTGCGGCTTCTCACCGCCCGGAGGCGGCTCCCGCCCGGCTCGATGCCCGCCATGCGCATAGGAGAAGTGCCGCAAGGCGTGGTGGCACTGGCTGCCACGAGGAAGCGGCGTGAGCCGGTGTCGTGGCGGCTGATCACCTACCGGCTGCCCGCCGAGCCGTCCCGGCATCGGGTCGCGGTATGGCGCGAGCTGCGTCGGCTGGGCGCGGTGACGCTGCAGCAGGGCACCTGGGCGCTGCCCGAGGGCGAGCGCTTCGACGCCGGCTTCGCCCGGGTGATCAAGGCCATCACCGCGGCGGGCGGCCAGCCGGTGGTCCTGACGGTCGCTGACGACGACGCCAGCGCAGCCCAGCTGGAGGCCCTGTTCACCGGGCAGCGCGAGGCCGAGTGGGGCGAGTTCCTGGGCGACTGCGGCAAATACGAGGTCGAGCTGGCCGGGGAGGTGGCCAAGGGCAAGCTGACCCTCGCCGAGCTGGATGAGGAGGAGCAGAGCCTGGACCGCCTGCGCCGCTGGTACCGCACCATCCGGGCCCGCGACCTGTTCGGCGCCCCCAGCGCCCCGGCGGCCGAGCGGCGGCTTAAGGAATGCGCCGAGGCCCTCGAACAGTTCGCCGACCTGGTCTACCAGGCCCGGGAACGACCATGACCCAATCCACGGCCACGGCCGCATGCTGCCAGTCCCAGACCCAAGAGGAGACCCGGTCCGGATGACCAGCTCACAGGTTCCTGCCCGTGCCGCGGCGCAGCCGCTGTCGCCGGCCCTGGACAAGACCTTCAAGATCGGCATAGTGCTGAAGGGCCTGGACGGCGTGCTGGAGATCGCCGGCGGGATGCTGCTGCTGTTCCTGAGCCCGCACGCCATCGAGCACCTCATCCGTGCGCTGACCGCGCACGAGCTCAGCGAGGACCCCCACGATTTCATCGCGCGGCATCTGCTGCACACCGCCGGTCACCTGACCGCCAGCGCGACCCTGTTCGGCGCCATCTACCTGCTTAGCCACGGCGTCGCGAAAGTCGTGCTGGTGGCGCTGGTGCTGCGGGACAAGCTGTGGGCCTACCCGTGGCTGATCGCCCTGCTGCTGGCGTTCATCGGCTACCAGCTCTACCGGATCACCGCGGTGCGCTTCTCCGCCGGCCTGACCGCGCTGACCGTGTTCGACATCGCGCTGGTGTGGCTGACCTGGCGCGAGTACCGGAGCAAGCGAGTGCCGCGACACCCCCGGACCGGTATCACCCGGCCTGCCTGACCTGCGGCCGTACCCGTCGGCATGCCCTGCGCGGCCACGCGGCGGCGGGGTCCGATCGGCCCTGCTGCGGCACTGACGCCAGCGGCGCGCGTTCCGCGGTGTGGCGCCTGACCCGGGTGACCGGCCCGCGCGGTCATCCAGGGCAGGTGACAAGCCTCGCGAGCCCCCGGGGGGCAGGGCCGTCCGCCCCTATCCGCCGGGACTTAGGCCACTACCCCCGTGGGTACCTGCGGGCAGGCTGATCAGCAGCGGCCCGCAGAATGCCGGGCCGGAGGGAGATGGTCATAATGATGTTCTGGTACGGCGGCGGCTGGGCTTTCTGGGAGGTCGCCCTCATGTGGATCGCGATGATCGCGTTTTGGGGGCTGCTCATCTGGGCGGTCTACGCCCTGGTGGTGAGCGCCACGCGGAAGCCCGATGACGATCGGCGCCCACGCGCAGACAGCGCGGCCCGGATTCTCGACGAGCGCCTGGCACGCGGCGAGATCGACGCAGAGGAGTACCGGCGGCTGCGGGGCTTGATCGGCTCCGGCCCCCCCGGCACTGCGGCGGGCGCGGGCAGCCGGCGATGACCGCCCTGACCGCCACCCGCCCCGGCTCGGCCTCCGGCCCCGCGCCGGCCGGGGAATGCGGCCCTGTCCCGGGCCGTCTGGCGACGGTGTCCCGCGGGGCGGTCAGCCCTTCCGGGACCTTCGGCTCCATCTTCGGGGCCGTTCGCCTCCTGGCGGCCGCCCGGCTCCGCGGGATGCTGACCGGTGGACGGGGGGCCTTTGGCCTCTCGCCGCGCCTCGCGTCCGGGAAAGGCTCGATGGTGTCCCGCCAGATAACCCAGATGGACAAGACTGGTCATCGCGGTCGCACTGGTCGCCACCGGGGTCGTCAGCGTCGGCTTCCTGGTGATCGCCGTCGGCTGCACGCTGATGATGGCCCTGATGATGCTGGGCATGGGCCACGGCAGCGGAGGTAGCGGCCGGGCCTGAGCCGAGCCGTCACACGGTGCACGCACCGCTGGACACTGTGCACGGGATCAGATGGCAGGTGGAGTTTCGGGAAGGCTCTGGACGTCTGCGGAGCGGCGAGACATCAACGCTGACCGGGGAATACCGTACGCTCCGTATACTTGCTCTCCGCCCGTAAGGCGAACGGAGGCGCAAAGGCAAGGCGCAGCGCTCCAGCGCAGCGGAGGCCCCGGGCAATCCCCGCACCGGGCAGGCACGTAGGGCGGGAGGCGAGCGAGCCCAGGATGGCGCGGAGCGCAGCCAGGTTCCGGTGGCCAGCGCTGCGGGCAGATAAGGCGGAGGCGATGATCAACCCGTTTACTGGTGTCGGCGTGGCTCTCGTGACGATCTTCGCCGATGACGGTGCCGCGGACGCTACCGCGACGGCGGCCCTGGCCAGGAACCTGGCAGACCGCGGTGTCCGAGCGGTGCTGGCCTGCGGGACAACCGGCGAGGCCGCGGCGCTGACGGACGACGAGCGCGCGGCGATCATCACTGCCGTGCGCGCCGCGGTTCCGGCCGGGATCCCCGTGCTGGCTGGCACCGGAGCGGCCTCGGCACAGCGGGCCGCCGAGCTGACGGCCGCCGCTCGCGGCGCGGGTGCCGACGCATTCCTCGCCTGGCCCCCGCCGGGCAGCGCGGATCTGCTGGGCTACTACTCCGCCATCCGCGAGGCCGCGGACGGCCGTCCGGTGCTCGCGTATCACATTCCCTGGGTGTCGCCGCCCGGTGTGCCAGTCAATGCCCTGGCCGCCTTGCCGATCGCCGGAGTCAAGGATTCATCCGGCAGCGCGGACCGGCTGCTCGACGAGATTGCCCATTATCGCGGCGCGACGTACGTGGGGTCGTCGGCGCTGCTCGCGCTGGCCGGCCCTATGGGCGGGGCAGGCGCGATCCTAGCCCTGGCGAACGTGGAGCCAGAGCGCTGCTGCCGTGCCTTCGCCGGCGACGCGGCCGCCCAGCTGGAGCTGGCTGACCGGCACCTTGAGGTGAGGGCCGGAGGACCAGCTGTCCTCAAGCGAATCCTGACCGCATCTCGCGGCACGCCCGCAGCGGTCAGGGTCTCCTGACTATGGCCATCCTGCAGCGCGGCATCGCCGTGCCGTGCTTCGCCGAGAACCCGATGGAGCTGGCCAGACTGGGGATCGACGCCGAGCGCGCGGGGTTCGACGGCTTCTTCCTGTGGGACCACATCGTCTTCTCCGACACCGGCGAAGGGCCACCGATCGTCGACCCGTGGCTGGTCCTGGCCGTGGTGGCGGCGAGCACCACCCGCGTCCGCCTCGGGACGATGATCACGCCGCTCCCGCGCCGCCGCCCGTGGCAGCTCGCCAGGGAGACGACCACGCTGGACCGGCTGAGCAACGGCCGCCTGATCCTGGGCGTCGGCATCGGCTCACCCGGCTATGGCGACTTCGGCATCTTCCACGAGCCACAAGGCGAGCGGGATCGCGCAGAGCTTCTGGACGAAGGGCTAGCCGTCCTGGCCGGACTCTGGAGCGGTGAGCGATTCTCCTACCAGGGCAAGCACTTCACCCTGGATCCGGTCCGGTTCAGGCCGACGCCGGTCCAGCGGCCGCGGGTTCCGGTCTGGGTCGGCGGGGTGCTGCCCGCGCGGAAGCCGATCGCCAGGGCGGCGCGATGGGATGGTATGGTGCCGATCCGGTTCGCCGGGGGCGGCCTGATCCGCCCGTCCGCCAGGGACATCGCCGACGTCGGCGCGCGCATCACCGCGGCACGTGCCCTGGCTGGCGGCAGCCCGGCGGCGATGGCAGCTGGCCCGGCCGCGGACGCTGCGCGCACCGCTGGCGGCCCGGCCGGAGGAGCGGCGGCCAGCGCGATGCCGGACGCTCCCGACCGTCCGGCCTCTGACTTTGACCTGGTGGTGTGGGCGGAGGTCGCCGACGTGCCCGCGCAGGTCCACCAGATCGCGCTGCCTTACCAGGCCAGCGGCGCCACCTGGTGGATCGAGACGGCGAAGCCGGAGCCCCGCTGGTGGGAAGGCGTGCAGGAACGCGTTGCCAGTGGAGTCTGACCGGCCTGGTGCCGACTAGCATTCGCTGATGACCACTCCGGCATCCGGCGAGCCCGCCACGTCGCCGGATGAGGTCGCGCCATCGGGCGGCGCTGCGTCCCGGCCGGGGACGGCCGCCGGGACGGAGGCCGCCGCCGGACGAGCGATGCTGGCCGGGGGGGAGATGCCTGCTGAGGCTGAGGTGCCTGCTGGGGGCAATGTGTCTGCTGAGGACGAGGTATCTGCTGGGGCAAGCTATGTGCGAGAGCGAGATGCCTGTCGGCGGTGAGATGCAAATCGGGGGTGAGGTTCCTGCCGGGGTGAGGTGCTAGCCAGGGCAAGATGTCTGCTGAGGGTGAGATGTCTGCTGAGGGTGAGATGTCTGCCGGGGGCAAGATGTGTCCGCTGAGGGTGAGATGGCTGCCGGGGGTGAGATGGCTGCCGGGGGTGAGATGGCTGCTGAGGTTAACGTGCCTGCCGGGGATGAGGTGCCTGCCGGGCACGATGGGGCTAAGTCATCTCTGGATGCGGCTCTGGCGCCGGATGACCCCGGTTCGCGGCCTGACGCGGTGCCGGCGCCGGGCGATGCAGCTTCCTCCTCTGACGATGGGCAGTCACCTCGGTTCCGGCCCGGCCGGGCGCTGCTCGCAGCTGGGGTTGCCGCCGCCGCCGCATGCTGCCTCGTCGTCTCGGTGCTGGCCGGCCTGCACGCCCGCGCGGAGCTGAGCAGGCGCCCGACGGCCGCGGACCGGTCCGCGGCCGCGGTTATCGCGGTGGCGCAGCGGTGGCGCAGGTGGCCAGCCGGACAGATCTTTCCGGCCAGGCTTGGCTACACGACCGCGCTGCACACCAGGGAGACTGCCCGGCGGGCCGGGATCGCGGCCGGATCGGCATGCGCCGCGGCGCTGAACACCGCAGCGGGGCGCCAGGCGCTGCGCGACGGTTGCCGCGCGGCACTACGGGCAACATACGCGGACGAGCTTCAGGGGATCATCTATACGGTGGGGGTCGTGGCCTTCGCCGGGCCGTCCGGCGCGGCCGCCTTCTTGCGCGCATTCGCCAGCTACTGGCACGGCGGCCAGGTCGGCGCGCGTGCACTCGGCGGCGGGCCTTCCGCCAGCCGCCGCATCCATGATCCCGGGGATTTCTCAG